>CAZCMC010000160.1:0-4337 GCA_964499665.1 uncultured bacterium
GCAAGCGGCCCTCGTTTAACGAAGGCTACTACGGCTACAGCAGCTTCTCCAAGCTCCTCGAAGACGCCGCCAAGCACAATATCATCGAGCTAAAGCGGGACTCCAAGAGCGGGACGTATATCATCACCAGCTTCGCGGAGGCCGCCTAGTGCCGGTCCAATTAGCTTCGCCTAGCGGCGTTGCGCCCCCCGGAGTCCTCCCTGCGACGTACCGATATCGTACGTCGGGTACCCGCGGAGTGGGTGTGGCCCCGGGGGGCCGCGCCTTGCTATGCTCGTCTCTTGGCCCTGCACGGTGGTGCCCTTCAACTCGAGCAGGAAATATGTGGAGGCCGCCTGAATGAACGGGCAGGCGATGAGGGTGAAAGGGCGGAAGGCGCTGGTCACCGGGAGTTCGCGTGGGTTGGGCCGCGCGATCGCGCTGGCGCTGGCGGACGAGGGAGCTGACGTCGCGGTCAACTATGTGACCAACAGGTCGCAGGCCGAAGATGTGGCCGAAGCGATCCGCGCCAAAGGGCGACAGACGGTGGTCTGCCAGGCCGACGTCAGCGACTACGACCAGGTGGCCGCGATGAAGAAGGTGGTGGAGCAGTCCCTGGGAACGATCGACATCCTGGTGAACAACGCCGGTGTGATCAGCGACAAGACCTTCGTCAAGATGGACTTCGCCCAGTGGCAGCGAGTCCTGTCGGTAAACCTTGACGGGACGTTCCACTGCTCCAAGCTCTTTGTCGAGGGGATGCTGGCCATGGGGTGGGGGCGCATTGTCAACATGAGCGCCTTCACCGGTCAGGCCGGTAACTTCGGCCAGGCCAACTACGCGGCCGCTGCGGCGGGGATCATGGCCTTCACCAAGAGCCTGGCTAAAGAGCTGGCGAGCAAGGGGATCACCGTGAATGCTGTTGCCCCAGGGTTCGTCGAAACCGACATGGTTCGGACTATTCCCGAGCGGGTGCTGAAGCGCCTCATCGATGAGATCCCGATGAAGCGGCTGGGTCGCCCGGAGGAGATCGCCCGAGCCGTCATCTTTCTCGTTTCATCCGATGGTGACTATATCACCGGCCAGGAGATCAGTATCAACGGTGGCCTCCTGGTGTAATGCTCCACCATGCCTTCCAATGCGCATCACCTCCTGCGTCGAATGATCCGCCGTGAGGCGGTCGGCGAGATCACCGCTCTCTTTGGCACCACCTTGCTGCTCCTCTTAATGATGAGCCGGCCTGACTGGGACGAGCCCGCCTTTCAGATCCTCTGGGGAGCGGCCGGCCTGGGTCTTGTTGCAGTCGGGTCGTATCTGATGCTCAGTCGGCGGCGTGACGAGGGCCGGCATCAGGTGAGGGTCTCAGAGGAGGAACCCGGCAGGTCCGATTTCTCACCCGGGAGCGAGTAGCCCTTACGGTCCGCCATGGTGGTCGGAGGGAGAATGAATGACAACGAGCTGATCTATACGGTGCGGGGCCCTGTGTCCACCATCACCATGAACCGGCCCGATCGATATAATGCGTTGAGCATCCGGATGATAGAGAGGTTGCTGGAAATGGTCTCCTCTTGTGATGAAGACCGAGAGGTCCGCGTCGTCATCCTTACCGGAGCCGGAACGGCATTTTGCGCCGGCGGAGACGTGAAAGAGTTTGCCGAGCATCTTGAGACAATCTCTCAGCACCTAAGGCGGCTGTTGGCATCCTTCCACGGCGCTATCTCCAGGATGAATCGGATGTCGAAGCCGGTTATCGCTGCGGTCAACGGGGTCGCCGCCGGAGCCGGGATGAGTCTGGCCATGGCCTGCGATATGGCGGTCGCTGCCGACTCGGCCAGGTTCACCATGGCCTATTCCAAGATCGGGGCCACCCCGGACGGCGGCTCGACCTATTTTCTGCCTCGTCTGGTGGGGGTGCGGCGCGCCCTGGAGTTGACCTACACCAACCGGGTGCTGACAGCAAGGGAGGCAGAGGCCTGGGGTCTGGTAAACAAGGTTGTGTCAGATGCCGAGTTCCCGGCCACTGTGAACGCCCTGGCGGCCGAACTGGCCGCCGGCCCTACCCTGGCCCTTGGGCGGGCCAAGCGGCTCTTCCTGATGAGCGGACATGAGAGCCTGGAGACCCAGATGGAAAACGAAACCCAGTTCATCGCTCTGAGCAGCAAGACCGCCGACTTCCACGATGGGGTGAAGGCGTTCGCCGAAAAGCGGCAACCGATCTTCAGGGGCGAGTGATGGGTATCGGGGTGCTCGGGCAGATCTGGACCTCCTGAGTGGGAGGCGAGAGCCCACTTCACATTGACAACTCCGCCTGCTCGGAGGGGCCGTCCGCCCGGGCGAGGAGTTGAAGGCGGCGGTCACCAGAGAACTCCGTGAGGAGTGCGGGATCGAGGTGGCCGTAGAAGAGATCGCTGACCTGTCTCATTACCGGATGACCCGAGGGACGGCGGATCTGATCCGCCGACTGCTCGCGCGACAGGAGGACGGACTCCAGTGCCACGGAGGATAGAGGCAAGAGCGACCGGAATGGAACTGATCGTCAATGGGAAGAGGCTTGAAGTGACAGAAGGAGCGACTCTTACTGTGCTCCTGAATGAGTTGAACATCAACCCTCTCAGGGTCGCCGTCCAGCTCAACCTGGAGATCATCAAGCGAGAGCGGTACGAGAACACGGTGCTGAAGGCAGGTGACAGACTGGAGATCATTACCTTCATGGCCGGCGGCGCTGAGTGAGAGACGGGACGGTGCGGGAGGGGAACGCGATGGAGAAGAGCGATGTCCTGACGTTCGCTGGGCGGCAGTTCCGTTCTCGACTCATCGTCGGGACAGGGAAGTATCCCGACTACCGGTCGATGCAACGGGCGCACGATGCCTCGGGCGCCGAGATCGTGACGGTAGCGGTAAGACGCGTGAATCTCGATCGAAACCAGGAGTCGCTTCTCGACTACATCGACACGAAGCGATACACGCTTCTGCCCAATACCGCCGGCTGCTATACCGCGGAAGAGGCGATCAAGACCGCGATCCTGGCCCGAGAGGTCGGCCTTTCCGATCTGGTCAAGCTGGAGGTTATCGGCGACCAGCGGACCCTGTTCCCCGACAACGAGGAGCTGCTGAAGGCAACGAGGGTCCTCGTGAAGGAGGGATTCGTCGTCCTGCCCTACACCAACGACGATCCCGTCATGGCAAAGAAGCTGGAAGACGCGGGTGCGGCCGCGGTGATGCCCCTCGGCGCCCCCATCGGCTCGGGACTCGGGATACGGAATCCGTACAATATCAAGATCATCCTCGAGACGGCGCGCGTCCCGGTCATTGTCGATGCGGGAGTGGGCACGGCGTCAGATGCCGCTATCGCCATGGAACTGGGGTGCGACGGCGTCTTGATGAACACGGGGATCGCTTGCGCCAAAGATCCGGTGGCGATGGCTGAGGCGATGCGGCACGCCGTCCTCGCCGGGCGACTGGCGTACCTCGCCGGGCGGATTCCCAAGAAGCTCTATGCCACCGCCTCGAGCCCGCTCGAAGGGATGATCGAACCGTAGTGGTTCACGGTTCACGGTTGACAGTTCACGGAGGGGATAAAGCGATGGTCGATACCTCTTTCCGTCAACTGTCAACTGTCAACTGTCAACCAGCTTCATGGAGCCTTTATGTCGTCACCGACCGCTCCCTTACAAAGGGTCGGCCTCTCGAGGTGGTGGTCGATGCCGCGCTTCAGGGCGGCGCGATAGCCATCCAGCTTCGCGAAAAGGACCTCTCCGCACGGGCCCTCTATGAACTGGCGCAGCGGCTCCTGCCCATCGTGCACAGCCGAAGAGCCGTCCTCCTCGTCAATGACCGCATCGATCTGGCCTTGACCCTCCCGATTGACGGCGTCCATCTCGCCCAGACGAGCCTCCCGCCCGTTGAGGCACGCCGCTTGCTCGGGCCCGGGCGACTGATCGGCGTCTCTTGTCACACCGTCCAAGAGGCGATCGAAGCCCAGAACGGGGCCGACTTCATCGTGTTGGGTCCGCTGTTCTTCACCCCATCCAAGGCAGCCTATGGATCGCCTATCGGCCTCGAACGACTCCGAGAGGTCCGACGGCACGTCCGGCTGCCGATCCTGGGCATCGGAGGGATCACCGCCTCGAATGCGGCTCAGGTGATCGAGGCGGGCGCTGATGGGATCGCGGCGATCTCCGCCGTGATGGCGGCAGACGATCCCGCCGGCGCCGTTCGCGACGTGCTTCATGCCGTAAAGTCCGGCCTCGCTGTCCGTGCCAGGGGCGTGGAACCCCTATGAACACGAAAAGGGGGGAAATGTTCCCCCCCTTCGTCGTATCTTGTGACCTTCGCTAACTTGGCGGATAGATGAGAAT
>CAZCMC010000161.1:0-4334 GCA_964499665.1 uncultured bacterium
GGCGGGGATGCCCACCCCCTGATCGATCACATGGGCTCGAGTCGTTCCCTGGAGAGTGCGCTCAGTGGAGAGCGTTACCGTTCCCCCATGAGGCATCGCCTGGCAGGCATTAAGGACCAGGTTGAGAAAGGCCTGCCGAAGCAACTCGTCATCGCCGTTGATGGCAAGGATCTCGTGGTCGAGATCGAGGACAATACTGACCCCTCCGTGTGCGCCTTGCATCTGGGCCAGTTGCGCGACCTCCCCGAGGAGCTTATTCAGGTCCAGCGGAAGGAGCTGTAGCGTCTGGGGGCGCAGGAATCGGAGAAAGCCTTGCACAACGCGGTCAAGGCGGTGGATCTCCCCTCCCAAAACCTCCAGGTTTCGCGCCACTTCCGGGGAGGGATCATGAAGCTTTTGCTTTAGAAGCTCAAGATGAATACTCATGGCGTTGAGCGGGTTTTTGACCTCGTGCGCGACCCCGGAGGTCAGCTTTCCAAGATCGGCCAGTTTCCGAGAGTAGTCAACGAGCGACTGGATGTGGCGGAGCGGCTCGACGTTTTTTAGGAGGATCATGCCTCCAACGATTCCGCCCTCGTCCAGAACCGGATAGACGGAGGCGAGCATGTCAAGGGGTGTGGCGGGGTCGCCCGCCAGCTTGAGGGGAAGGTTCCGTATCGGCTGCTGGCGTGAGAAGGCGTCACTGACCGCCTCTGCCAGCGGATGGGTGGAGCCCAGCACATCCCGTACCGGCTGGCCGGCCGCCTCCGCGAGGGGCCGCGCCAGCAGATCTTCGGCCGCCGCATTGGCGAAGATGATGGCCTGTTCTCTGTTCAAAAGGATGATCGCATCTTCGAGGCGATGGACGATCCCCTCCAGCGTGGCCTTCTCGCTGAGCAGTGAGGATCGGTCCTCCTGGATCTGGCGTCCCAGCAGGTTGAGCTTTGTGGCGATCTGTCCTAATTCATCGTCACGATCGGAGGCGAAGGGGGCGTCGAACTCGCCGCGCGCCATCCGATCAACCCCTAGGGCAATCTGGCGCAGCGGCTTCACAACCAGGTTCGAGAGGCCGAGTGCCACGACCCAGGCGAGAGGGAAGGCGAGGCCCACCAGCAGCAGGCTTTGCCGGACGGCGGCGGATAACTCGCGCCAGAGGAGGCTTCCCGAAAGGCCCAGCCTGATCGCTCCAAAGGGCTGGTTATTGAGACTGAGCGGCAGGGTCGTCTCGAAAACCTGTCGGCTCCGAGCCAGCTTCACGAGCTGCTTGAGTGGGTTCATCTCGGCCAGTTGTTGAATCTGCGGACGGGCGCCTGCCTTCTGCCCTTGCCGCGAGCGCTGGGTGTGCACCACGATTGTGTCCGAGCGGTCAGTGATCATGGCGTACAGCAGGTGGGGGGAGTAACCGATGCTCGAATCGAGCAGAGCGCGGAGCTCGGGGTCGCGTCGCAGGGCGTCCTCTGGACGACTCCCCATACCGCGAGCGAGCGCCCGGGTGCTACCGGAGAAGATCTGTCGAGCCTGTAAGTGCCCCTTCTCCGCGGCGTCCTGTACCACCAGCCGGGTCGTGGTTGAGAGGTGGACGACGGTCATGAGCGAGACGATCAGGAGAACCAGGAGCGTGACCCCGAGGACTTCCTTGCCGCGGATGCCGAGCGCCATCGTCTTATTCCTTGGCCTCCGCCGTGGAGGAGGACCCTTCCCGGTAGCGAGCCAACTTGTTGTGCAGTGTCTTGAGGCTGATCCCAAGTATCTCTGCGGCGCGTGTCTTGTTCTGGTTGGTCCGCTCCAAGGTTTTCATGATCAAGCTCTTTTCCGCTGCATCGATAGTCGTTCCGACGTGGAGGACCAGTTCTGGCGCCTGCCCGTGACGTTGCGCCCGGAAGTCTGGCGGCAGGTCGGCGGGGACGATCATCTTGCCTTGGGTCACGAGGATCGCCCGCTCCAGCACGTTTCGCAACTCCCGGACGTTGCCGGGCCAATCATGCTGGGTGAAGAAGGTCAGGGTCCCCTCATCCACACTGCGGACCGCCTTTCCGTATTTGGCGTTAAACTCTTCGAGGAACGATTGGACGAGGAGCGGGATGTCCTCTCGTCGCTCCCGCAGCGGGGGAAGATGGAGACCGAAGACGTTGAGCCGGTAATAGAGGTCCTCGCGAAGCAGGCCGTCGTGGACCGCTTGCGCCGGGTCCTTATTCGTGGCGGCGACGATCCGAACATCCACGCGTATTTCGGTCTTGCCGCCCAGCCGGCGAAAACTCCCCTCCTGGAGGATCCTGAGGAACTTCGCCTGGGTAGGGACCTTCATCTCTGCCACCTCGTCCAAGAAGATGGTCCCGCCGTCGGCCATCTCAAAACAGCCCATCCTCCTGTCCGTGGCGCCGGTAAATGCCCCCCTCTCGTGACCCAAGATCTCGCTTTCAAGCAGCGTCTCCGGAATGGCCGCGCAGTTGATCGGAACGAACGGGGCCTGCTTGCGAGGCGAGAGATCGTGGATCGTTCGGGCCGCCAACTCCTTCCCCGTCCCGCTCTCTCCCCAAACAAGGACCGGCGCCGTACTGGGGGCTGCCAGCTCCATCAACCGATAGAACTCCTTCATGCCTTGCGTATTCCCGACCAGCCTTCCGAACCGACCCAGGTGGCGGACTTGATGGCGGAGAAGTTTGACCTCCTTCAAGACCGCAGCTCGCTCGAGGGCCTTTTCCACCAGGAGCCGCAGCCTTCCCACATCGACCGGCTTGGTGATGTAGTCGTAGGCCCCCTCCCGCATCGCCTCGACCGCAGTCTCGATGGTGCCCTGTCCGGTCAGGATGATCAGTGAGGGCGAAGCGGTGTCATCCTTGAGCGCTTGAAGAAGGGCGAGGCCATCCATCTTCGGCATGACGAGGTCGGTGATGACGAGGGCCGGCCGGAACTCGGATGCCTTCTCCAGAGCCTCCTCGCCGTCAGCCGCAGCAGCCACCTCATACCCCCAGCTCCCGAGCAGCTCTTGAAGCCCTCGCCGTGAGGTAGACTCGTCATCTGCAATCAGGATCTTCGCTTTTGCCATAACCCTTGCCACAAGACCTCCTCGACGCGGTCACATCATAGGGTCTTTCGCCGAATTTGTGAAGTCCCATTCCTCACCCGCCGATTGAAATGTCTCGGTCACTATGCTACTGTTCGATGTCAGGATGGGTAGTGGAGAAAGCTCGACAACCAAAAAGACCAGAGCAAGGCGTCGTGGCGTGTGGTCCTGGCTGCTCCTGGCCATTGCCAACGCAGGCTGTGCCGGTCTTTTTCCGGAGACCTTCCCACCCACCGGCGCACCGGCCAGCGCGAAGCGACTCTCCTTCACGATGATCGCCCGTAACTATCGGTGCGAGCCCTCGGTTATGGCCGTGGACCGGGAGGGGAGATCGGCGCTGGTCACGCTGACCGTTCGCAGCGACGGCGTCAGGCATGTCTTCTCCATTCCCGACCTCGGGATCAGGCGCTACCTGGAGCCGGGGCAGGAGGCGACCGTCGAGTTCCTGGCGGAGCGGTCGGGGGTCTTCGATTTTGGCTGCACCCGCTTCCCGGTCATCACCCCGCTCGATCACAAGGGAAAGCTTGCGATCATGTAACCCATGCCAACGAGGAGGTTCGCTATGGTCCAAGAGTGGGCGTCGGGAAGGTGGAAGAGCGGCGGGCCGACCGGCGGCCGGATGACCCGATGATGGTTCGTTGGTGAGTGTGTAGGTGAGAAGGTTGGCAGGCCTATGAAGGTTCGGCGTCCTTGACAGGAGGGGGGAACCTTTCCAACCTGCACGCAGTGCCACACTCAGCGAAGGCCACTGGGCGAGCCAGTGGAGATCCTGAACTAGACAGCATACTGAGCTTGCCCATTGCCGAACGACCAGTTCTCTCGCGAGACCTCAACCAAACTGATCAGCAGGTCTTGGGGCCGCAATCCGGGACTCGCCTGGAGCAATTCGGCCATCCGGGCGTAGAGCGCCCGTTTCTGCTCCGTGGAGCGCCCGGCGTTGAGTGTGATCTGCACGAACACCACATCATCGCCCCGCACAATTCCCAGATAGGCCGGATCGTAGATCAAGCTCTCGGCGGGATGTTCGGTGATGACCTGGAACCGGTCCAACGGGGGGACGCTGATGGTCTCAACCATCGCCCGATGAATGCCATCGGCAAGCGCTCGACGGTACGTTTCGGGCTTGCCCTCTCGAAGCGAAATGTGAACCAGTGGCATGGGGCCTCCTCGTGTAGGGTTCGACGTTGGTCTGTGAACGTAGGAACGGGCAAACGAACCTAGAGCCCGCCGATCTTCCCATCTCTACGTCTACGGGTGGGCCTCCAGAAACTCCTCGATACAGAGGACGATC
>CAZCMC010000162.1:0-4334 GCA_964499665.1 uncultured bacterium
AGAACGTCGATCTGTCTGTCCTGCTGAAGACCCTGAGCTACCACATCACCCGAACAGAACGATCGGCCTCCCGGCACGTGTAACTATTCCCTTCGCTAGTGCCGTTCCAACCATTTGGCCTCACGACACGATGATGTGTGGGCAACTCAATCGACCTCTGCACAGCGTCATTGTTCGTCCGAAAAGTTGGAACGGCACTAGTCAACCGGTGAGTGCAGCCCAAGAACAGAGATAGCACTTGTCATTGCTCCTAGAGTCCTCTCGCGCGGTCATTGCGAGGCTGACACAGTCGGCCGAAGCAATCCAATCGTTCTGAGAGAACGAATGACAGATTGCTTCGGCGGAGTCCACACTGAGCGAAGCGAACGTGCCTCGCAACGACACTGGGTGTCGGATTGCCACGCACCCTTCGGCCACGCTCAGGGCAGGCCCTTCGGGTGCTCGCAATGACAGACAGATGCAAGGGTTATGGTGTCCATCTCTGTTCTTGGGGCGCGGAAAGCTCTTGACAGAACGGCGGCGGGGGGGGGTATACGTTATCGTCCTCAATCCCTGCAAGCTCCCCACCCCGTCTCAGCGCAGCGAGCCCGCTGCAAAGGAGGGTCTGATGAGAACGGTCTCCCTGACCTTGCTCGTTGGTGGTTTATTCGCCCTGCTCGCCGCACCGGCGGTCGAGGCGCTGTGCTCCCCCGACTCGGTTCTAGTCGGGCTGACCTGCGTGGACAAGTACGAGGCGAGTGTCTGGAGCATCCCGGCGGCAAATACCAGGCTCATCGCGAAGGTCAAGCTGGGGGTAGCGACGTTGGCCAATCTCACCGCCGGCGAAGCGACGCAGGTGAGCCTGAGCGGTTCTAGTTCTTGCTCCCCCGCCTTCCCGGGCAGCTTCCCGGACACCGGCAACTGGACCGCCCCCCTCTACGCGGTTTCGATCCCCGGCGTCCTGCCGACGGTGCACCACCTGGTTCCAGGCGGAGCAGGCCTGCGCCCTCTCGGGCAAGCGCCTGCTCACCAACCAGGAGTGGCAGCGGGCGGCGGCCGGCACGCCCGACCCGGGCGCTGACGGGGACAGGGTTACGACGTGCAACACCCAGACTCCTGGACCTGTCAATACTGGTTCGACCGGGAACTGCGTCTCGAACTGGGGCGCCCGCGACATGGTCGGGAATGTCTGGGAGTGGGTCGCCGACTGGGTGCCGCCGGCGGTAAACGACCCGTCCTGTGGTCCCACGTGGTTTGCGACCGATGACGTGAACTGCCTGGCTGGAGATACCCAGGGTCCTGGGACCGCCGCGTTGGTTCGCGGCGGCGAGTGGAGCAGTGGCGCGGAATCCGGGGTCTTTGCCGTGAACGGCACCGTCGACCCGTCGGACGCGGGCCGCAACTCCGTCGGGTTCCGGTGCACGCGCTAATGGAGACGCACTAAGTACTGTTACGCTGTCATTGCGAGCACATTCACTGCGTTCAGTGTAAACTCCGCGAAGCAATCCCGGCCCTTTTGAGATTGCTTCAGTCCCCTTCGCTTCGCTCAGGGCTTCGACTAACTCGTTCCTTCGCAATGACACCCTATTTGATGCGTTCGTCTTAGAGCTTATCCGTAAATAATTCATAGCTTTCGAATCCCCCTTTGAAAAAGGGGGAACTAGGGGGATTTGCCTTGGGACGCCTTGGGAAAATCCCCCCTCACCCCCCTTTAGAAAGGGGGGAATCCTATTTACGGATAAGCTCTTAGTCGTCCTGCCCTTGGCTCAATGTCATTCTGAGCGAAGCGAAGAATCTTGCCCACTCATCGCAACCAAGAGAGATCCTTCGCTTCGCCTCGGCTTCGCTCAGGATGACACGGAAACCTGCGGGGGGGGAGGGGTGGGCGCAGAGCCCCTCCGCCCGAAAAGCCTAATCACCTCTCCTGGCGTATCGAAGCAGGCGACCCGCTCTTCGGGACGCCTTGTCCCGCGCCGCGCCCAAGCCTTTTTACTTCTTCTTGAGGAGCGCGTCGATGTTCCTTTTGAACTCTTCCTCGGTCATCGCCCCCTGATGCTCTCCGAATAGAGTGCCGTCTTTGTTGATCAGGAAGCTGGCCGGGGTCCCCTCCACCTTGTAACGCCTGCCGATATCCCCGTCTGCGTCCCGGCCCACGCGGTAGGGGACTCCGTACTCTTCAACGAACTTCCGTGCGTCCTGTTCGTTGTCCCATTTCACGTTCACGCCCAGGATGACCAGCCCCTTGCCCTTGTACTGCTTGTAGAGCTTTGCCAGAACGGGAGCCTCCCGTTGACAGTGGCTTCATTTCGAATGAAAGAAGTTGACCAGGACCGGTTTCCCGCGGTAGTCCTTGAGCGAGATCGACTTTCCATCCAGGAGCTGCAGCGAGAAGTCCGGCACAGTGGCCGCTTGGGCGGCCCGGAGAGTCACTGCGCAGAACAGCAGCACGAACAGCCCGGCGATCGCGATCTGTTCCCTCCGGGCCGTCGGCAGTCGTCGTAATGCCTGTTTCATCTGTTGTTCCTCCGAAGATATCATGGCTGATCAGGGGGCCAGGTGGGTCCTACTCCAGCCCATACTCTTTCCAGCGGCGAGCAACCAAGGTTGTTGTGTCGGTGTCCATGACCTGCTCCTCGGGCCACTCCCGCGTGAAGCCTTCCTCCTTCCACTTGCGGGTCCCGTCGATCCCCATCTTTGAGCCATACTTGGGCAGGCGACTCGCGTGGTCGAGGGTTTCGACCGGGCCCATGACAAACTCGATATCGCGCTCCGGGTCGATGTGGTTCAGGACCTTCCAGGTGACCTCCGCCGGGTCGCGGACGTTCACATCCTTATCCACCACGACGATCACCTTCGAGAACATCGCCTGGCCAAGGCCCCAGATCGCGTGCATGACCTTGCGCGCGTGACCGGGATACTGTTTGTCGATGCTCACGATAAAGAGATTGTGGAAGATCCCCTCGAAGGGCATGTGGAAATCCACGACCTCAGGCAGTTGCTTTCTCAGGAGGGGGCGGGTCAGCCGTTCCACAGCGGCGCCCATGTGGCAATCTTCCATGGGCGGGCGGCCGACGATGATCGTCTGATAGATCGGGTCGCGTCGGTGGGTGATGGCGGTCAAGTGAAAGACGGGATAGTGATCGGGGAGAGAGTAAAAGCCGGTATGGTCGCCGAAGGGCCCCTCCAGGCGCATCTCGTCGGGCTCCACGTAGCCTTCAAGGATGATCTCGGCGTTGGCCGGGACCTCGAGATCCACCGTCTCGCAAGGCACCAGCTCCACCGGGCGCTTCCGGAGAAACCCGGCGATGAGCATCTCGTCGATCCCTTCTGGTGCCGGCATGACCGCTGACAGTGTGGTTGCCGGGTCCGGCCCCAGCGCGACGGCGACCTCCGTGCGGCGGCCAAGGCGTTGGTTCTTTCTGTAGTGTCCGGCTCCGCCGTGATGGATATGCCAGTGCATCCCGGCCGTGCGCCCGTCGAAGATCTGCATCCGGTAGAAGCCGCAGTTTCGCGTGCCGGTCTCAGGGTCTTTCGTAAAGACCAGCGGGAGGGTGATGTACTTTCCCCCGTCAAGGGGCCAGCACTTGATGATCGGCAGCAGGTCGAACGACGGATCTTTGGTGATCATCACCTCCTTGCAGGGGCCATCCTTCACCCGTTTGGGAAGAAAGCTGGCGAATTCCTTGAGCCGTGGAAGCATCCGAAGTTTTTCGAGGAACCCTTCAGGGGTCTTCATCTCTAGGATGCCGTCCAACTCCCTGGCCAAGTCGTCCAGCGAGGCAAGCTGCAGGGCCAGACACATCCGTTCCTCTGTGCCGAAGGCGTTGATCAGAAGCGGCATCGAGGAACCCTTTACCCGCTCGAAGAAGAGCGCAGGGCCAAAGCGCTTGCTCACCCGATCGGTGATCTCGGCGATTTCGAGAACAGGATCGACTTCCACCGTGACGCGTTTCAGGGATCGCTGCCTCTCCAGGGCGGCGATGAAGGCCCGAAGGTCTTCGTAGGCCATAGCGACAATCTCCTAGCCAGCCTTCAGCCGTCAGCAATCAGCCGTCAGCGGTCATCAAAGAAACCATCAGCCTTCAGCAACCAGCTCTTAGCTGAATGCTGAGCGCTGATGGCTGACGGCAGTTCTCTGTCACTATAACGAAGGGGGGAAGGGTCGGCAAGGGAAAACTCGACTCAGGTGGTGTCCTAATTTGAATTCCACCAAGTCCCATGTGCTCCTGTTTACTTACACTCAAGTTCACTGCTGTCCAAATTAGCCGGGAACCACTAGTACTTGGTTGCCATAGTACACCACTACTGTCCCAACGTTAGTAGCGTAAAATCAATTGGTTATCGTCATCGTCCTC
>CAZCMC010000163.1:0-2125 GCA_964499665.1 uncultured bacterium
CCGCCCCTCTCCCGAACGGCCAGGATCGTGTGCCCTTCTTCCTTCGCCCACCGGGGGATGTCCTCGGCCGATTTCGCGTAATCGACGGTCACGGCAAGTTGATCGCCCGTTTGCAGTTTCCCCATCTCTTTCCTGGTCAGGATCAACGGATAAGGACAGATCTCCCCGGTGACGTCCAGCGAAAACTGCGCCATCTCCTCCCTCCCATCATTCCTCGATCGGCAGCGACTCCGAATTTCCCCATTCGATCCAGGAGCCATCGTAGTTCTTGAGCTTCTGATAGCCCAGAAGCCGCAGGACAAAATAGTCGTGGGTTGCCCGGGCGCCGGTGTGGCAATAGGTGATCGTTTCCCGATCGGGCGTCACCCCCGCGGCCTCGAAGATCCGCCGCAGCTCCTCAGCGCTCTTGAAGGTGTGATCATCCCGCCGAACAGTACTGAGATAGTCCACGTTGACCGCCCCCGGAATCCGACCTCCTCGCTCAGCCAGGACATCCTCGCCGGCATACTCCGCAGCGGTTCGCGCATCGAGCAGGCAGACCTTCGGGTCGCTCAGTTTGCCGCGCACCTGCTCGGCCGTAGCCAAAAGCTCCTGGCGTGGCCGAGCGACGAAGGTGGCCTTGACCGGTGTGGGCACGTCAGTGGAAAGGGGACGGCCCTCTTGCGCCCACTTCCTGAAGCCCCCGTTCAACACCTGTACCTTGTCGTGGCCAAAGAATTCCAGGACGAAGAAAAGGCGGGCCGCGCCATACGGGGTCTTGGGGCCATCGTAGGCGACCACTCTGGTGGTTTCCCCGATCCCAAGTCCGCCAAACAACTCCTCAGCTCGGGCCTTGGGGATCGGAAGGCCCTGTTGATTTGCCTTGAGGTCATCCAGGGCCTGCGTGCCCAGATGGACCGCGCCGGGGATGTGGCCGCTGGCGTACTCTTCCGCCGTGCGAAGATCCACAAGCCGCAGACCTGCCTCGCCCAGCCGCTTGGCCAGCTCGTGTGTCTCGATAAGGAGCTGTGGGTTCGCGTACCCCTCGGCCCCGAACACACGCGGCGGCAGGATCCCCGCGACAGCCCAGCAGACCATGAATGCCATACACAAATGGATTCGAACGTTACGCGCGCTGCGCATCTCGGACCCTCCGCTCGAAGGCAACACTCCCGAATAACATATACGCCCCAGTCCACACTCCCAGGACGATGCTGATGGTTGCGGTCAAGCTGCTCAGGCCAAAGAGAGGGACACCGGTCAGTCCATAGCCGATATTACAGCCGCCGGCGATCCCAGCCCCAACCCCCATCATCAGTCCGCCCCCGAGCGCCTGGAGGAGGCGCTGCGCGCCCGGCGCGCGCCAGGCGAATTCTCCATGCGACCGCGCCGCCAAGAAGGCGCCCGCGATGAGCCCCAGATACATGAAGCTACTCCATGTAATCTGATCAGCATCGCCCGTCAACAGGAATGCCGCGATCGCTCGGATCGGCTCGGTGATCGACAGGCCGTACTCCCTTCCGGTCAGCGTTGAGATCGGCCAGGCAAGCGTGGCGATCAACCCGATCACGATTCCGGTCCGTGCCCAACTCCACCCCCTTTGGTAACCTCCCGCTGGGCTTCTCAAGAGCCACCAACCGCCCGCCGCGACACACACCGCGACGAGAAGCCATGGATTGACGCGCAAGAAAAGATCCAGGGTTGCCGCCTCTCCGTCGATCTCGACCACCCAGCTCCGAAGGGCAGTCTGCACAGGCTCAAGCACGCCCCCGCTGGTCATGGTGATCCCAAACGCAAAACCCAGCAGCGCGACAACCGATCCCACCAACCCCTCACCTGACCGGTAAGTGCTGCCGCTCGCTCACCCGCCGGAGAATGCCATGCCGAGACCGAAGACGAACCCGCCAAGCAGCGTGGCTTGCCAGAAAAAGGGGGTGATGCCCAACTCGAACCAGCCCAGCGTCGCCATCGCCCTGACCCCGACCATCTGGATCAGAAGCGCAAGGAGATAGGCCCGCAGCAGGGTGAGGTCACGCCCCACCAGGATGTCGCGGAATGTCGAGTTCATGCAGAAGCGACCGCGCTGAAGCGCATATCCGAACGCCACCCCAACGGCCAACCCCAGGAGAACCATCTGTAGCATCAC
>CAZCMC010000163.1:2225-4301 GCA_964499665.1 uncultured bacterium
GGAACCCCGCAGAACTCGTGGTAGTCGATCAGATCGGTGATGGTCGGATGGTCTCCGCAGACCGGGCATTCAGGGTCGCGGCGGACCTTCACCTGCCGGAACTCCATCCCCAATGAATCGACGAACAGGAGACGCCCCGCCAGAGAGTCGCCGATGCCAAGCAGCAGCTTGATCGCCTCGATCGCCTGCAAGCTCCCGATGATGCCGCACAATACGCCCAGGACGCCGGCCTCCTGGCAGCTCGGGACGAGCCCCGGCGGCGGAGGCGCGGGGTACAGGCAGCGGTAGCAACCCTGACCGGGGATGAAAACCGTCACCTGTCCTTCGAACTTGAAGATGCTCCCATCCACCAACGGCTTCTTCAAGAACACGCAGCAGTCGTTCACCAGATAGCGGGTCGGAAAGTTGTCGCAGCCATTCACCACAAGGTCGTACTGACTGATAATCTCCTTTGCGTTATCCGACGAAAGGACCGCTTGAAACGGCTCAACCTTGACGTCAGGGTTGATCTGGGCGATGCTTTCCACCGCGGACTGGACCTTGGGTCGTCCAACGTCATCCACGTGGTGAAGGATCTGGCGCTGTAGATTGCTCATGTCTACGACGTCGCCGTCGATGATCCCGAGGCGACCGATTCCGGCAGCAGCCAGGTAGAGGGCCACGGGGGAGCCAAGGCCGCCGGCCCCGACCAGCAGAATCGAGCTGTTCAATAGCTTGCGCTGCCCCTTGCCGCCCACCTCAGGAAGAATGATGTGGCGGCTATATCGACGGATCTGTTCTTCGTTGAACGGCACGGCCCCGCCCGCCATGGCCGGGATGAGAGCCACCTCGTCTCCGCCCTTCAGCACAGCCTGTTTCCCCCCCAGCTCCTCCGCCGCCACGTTGTTCACATACACATTCACGTGGCGGTGGATCTCCCCGACCTCGTCGAAGACATGCCCCCTGATCCCTGGGAAGCGGGTCTCCAGATCGTCCAAGAGCTCCACTACATTATCTCCACGGCCCTCGACGAAAGTCTGATTCTGGGTCAGCCTCCGATACGGGGTCGGGATATAGACACGGATCCCCATCGACACCTCTCCCCTCGCTGATTCCCGTCCCCGAGACGAGTCCGGACTACGATAGGCATCCATCATCGGGCTCCAGTGAAGGTCAGAATGGGACCGTCAGGTATCGCTCCCCTGTGTCGGGGAGGATTGTCACGACGACCTTTCCGGCTCCAAGCCGCTCGGCAACGATCGTCGAGGCAACGACGTTTGCCCCGGCTGAGATCCCTACCAGCAAGCCTTCTTCCCGGGTCAGGCGAGTCGCCATCCGATAGGCGTCCTCGTCCTCTACGGAGATGATCTCGTCAAGCACGTCCATGTTCAGCACGCCGGGTACGAAGCTGGCGCCGATCCCCTGGATGCCATGCGGCCTGGCCCTGCCTCCCTGTAAGACGGGAGACTTGGCCGGTTCGACCGCGACCACCCGAACACCGGGCACCTCCTGCTTTAACACCTCACCTACCCCGGTGATGGTCCCGCCGGTGCCGACACCCGCCACAAAGGCGTCGATCTGCCCCTGAGTCGCCTTCAGGATCTCTCTGGCGGTTGTCAGGCGGTGGATTTCCGGGTTGGCCGGATTGAGAAATTGCTGCGGCATGAAGTAGCCGGGATTGTTCGCTACCAGCGACTCGGCGGCGTAGACGGCGCCGCTCATCCCCTCGATGGCTGGGGTCAGGACCAACTCCGCCCCGAACCGGCTCACCAGTGTCCGTCGCTCCACGCTCATGTCTTCCGGCATCGTCAGGATCAGGCGGTACCCTTTGATCGCCGCCACCACCGCAAGGCCGATCCCGGTGTTTCCGGAAGTCGGCTCGACGATCGTGTCGCCCGGCTTCAGGCGGCCGCTCCGCTCCGCCTCGTCGATCATCGCCAAGGCGATGCGATCCTTGACGCTTCCTCCCGGGTTCAGAGACTCAAGCTTTCCAAGGATCCGGGCCGATCCGTGCCTCGGAATCCGCTGCAGCTCGACCAAGGGGGTGTCGCCGATCAGCTCAAGAGCGCTTCGAACCAGCCGAGACATCTGAATTCC
>CAZCMC010000164.1:0-4294 GCA_964499665.1 uncultured bacterium
GAGAGGCGGCACCCGACTTCACCTTGAAGGATGCCAAGAAAAACGAGGTCAGCCTATCGAGCTTCAAGGGAAAACAGAACGTCATGCTGGCGTTCTTTCCTCTGGCGTTCACCCCGGTCTGACAAGCAGAACTATCCGCGTACAATGCTGATATGCAGAAGTTCGCGGATTACAATACCCAGGTTCTGGGGATCAGCACAGACAGTCTGTTTACCCTGGCGGCGTTCTCCGAAAAGTGCGGCGGTTTGGGATACCCGCTGCTGAGTGATTTCTGGCCTCACGGGCAGGTCTCCTTGAAGTACGGTGTTCTTCGAGAGGAAGGATTCCCACAGCGGGCGGTGTTCATCATCGATAAGCAGGGCAACCTGAACACGATCAAGTTCTATGAGCTGCGCCAGCAGCCGGACAACGAGGAGCTACTGGCCATCCTCAGGAAGCTCTGAATGAAATGGCAGGAGGGCATTAAGCGTCTGATTCCTGATAGCCAGGCGCGCACCTCCCCATGGTAATGTCTCGGCGGTGCGTCCCGTTCACGCCCTTTGAGGGAACACTCTCGGAGTCGCTGGTGGCCCTCGTCTCGAACGCGGGCGTTCACCTTAAGAGCCAGCAGCCGTTCAACCCTGAGGGGGACAACAGCCTGAGGGTGGTGCCTGGCGACGTAAAGGGCGCCGAGCTGATGGTCACGCACAGCCACTATGACCATGCGGATGCCGACCGGGATATCAACTGTGTCTTCCCGATCGATCGCCTTCGGGAGCTTCGGCAGGAGGGACTGATCGGTGGACTGGGCGACAAGCACGTCGGATTCGGCTACAGCCTCAATCTGAAAGAGACCTACGAGGTCACTGCCCCTCAGGTGGCCGATGCCATTGAGCGGTCGAAGGCGGACCTCGTGGTGCTGACGGCAGGATGACCGGTCTGCCACCGCGCGGTCGTGTCGGCTCAGCGAGAGATCGAGATGCGGGGACTTCCGACGGTGCTCATTACCGTGGTCCCCGAGGAATCGGCGCTGATGCGGCCACCGAGGGCGCTCTATCCGGTCGGATTCAGGCTGGGCTGCAGCTTGGGGGGTCCGGGACAGGATACATTGCAGCGCAGGGTGTTGCTCGATGCATTGAACCTGTTCCTGGGCCCGCCCGATCCGGGAAAGATCCGTGAGATGCGCTACCCTGAAAGCGGGGGCGGGTGAGGATGTAGTCTATGATCATCGAGATCCTTAAAGGGATGGCGACCACCTTCAAACACATCTTTCGTAAGCCTGTAACGGTCTCGTATCCAGAGGAGCGCCTTCCCCTCGCCCCCCGCTATCGTGGCCTGCATATGCTCGTCGTGAACGAGGACGGGATGGAACGGTGTGTGGGCTGCGAACTGTGCGCCGTCGCCTGCCCCGCCGATGCGATCTACATCGAACCGGCTGAGAATACCGAGCAGGAGCGGCATTCCCGGGGAGAGCGGTACGCGAAGGTCTACAAGATTCACATGCTCCGCTGCATCTTTTGCGGCTACTGTGAGGAGGCCTGCCCGGAGGAGGCGATTGTGCTGGGAAAGGAGTATGAGATCGCCTCCTACAATCGGGCTGACTTCATCTATGGAAAAGAGCGCCTCTCGACGCCCTTGAAAGACGCGCTGAAGCAGCGGCCGGATCTGCACCCCGATTGGTAGTCTAGTGCCGGTCCAATTAACTTCGCCTAGCGGCGTTGCTGGCCCCCGGGGCGCTCCCTGCGACGTACCTGAGAACGTACGCCTCGTGCGGCCCCGGGTGCCGCGCCTTGCTAGGCTCGTTTCTTGGCCCGGCAGAGTGTCCACCGGATTATAGAAAGAAATAGTTGGAGGCGTAGCAGGAGAACGGGATAGGGAGGGCTAGATGGAGTGGGTCGAGACAGCCGCACTGAAGCGATTCTCGCCCGAGAAGGCACAGAAGGTCGGGCTCTTCAGGACCGAGCGGTCCATGGCCGACCTCTACTGCCTCCTGCCTGGCCAGGTCCAGAAGCCCCATGTCCACGAGACCTCGGATAAGATTTACTACGTCATTGAAGGGACGGGCCGCTTCAGGATCGGACCTGAGGAACGAGAGCTGTCGGCCGGTTCGGCGGTCCTGGCCCCGGCGTTGGTAGAGCATGGAGTTGAGAATCCAGGTTCCAGCTCGCTGGTCCTGCTTGTGGTTCTTGCGCCGCCCTTTCCCAAGGACAAGGGCAATTAGCCCTCTGGCGTCCTCTCGGAGTGCATCGTGCCGGTAACGGCGTCCCTCTTCGTCACGTGCCTGGTCGATCTATTGAGCGTCTGGGACCATATGGGTGCCATGGAGCGCTGAGAAAACCATGCATCGGATCGTTCGATATCGGGGCGGCTCCTTTGAGACCCTCGACCTTTCGGTGGTCGAGGAGCAGTCTATCACCATCTTCGTGAACGGGACGGAGCTGGCCACGCTGCAATGCACGCCGATCAAGGTCGATTGTCTGGTCCTGGGATTCTTGAGTTTTGAGGGGATCATCGAGGGTCTCGATGAGATTAAGACACTGGAGGTCTTTCCCGAGGAGGCGGTGGCGGATGTCCGCCTCACGAAGGCCTTTACCCCGCCTCGTCGCCGCATCTTCACCTCCGGTTGCACAGGGGGCATCACCTTTGGAATGCCGATGGAAGGGTTCAAGGCCTTTCCGAAGGAGGCGACACTGCACCCGGAGCAGGCCTTCGCCTTGATGAAGCAGCTCTATGCCGAGGCTCGCCTATATCGGGAGTCGCGGGGGATTCACGCTGCCGCGATGAGCGACGGGGAGAAGCTCCTGCTGGTCGCCGAGGACGTTGGGCGCCACAACGCCCTGGACAAGATCCTCGGCGAGGCGCTCCTCCGAGGCATTTCGACCGCCGGCAATATCCTCCTCTCCACCGGCCGCATCTCATCCGAGATGCTTCGGAAGGGGGCGCACATGCGGACCCCGTTCGTCATCTCCCGGACCTCGCCCACCAGTCTGGCGATCCAGGCGGCCAAGCGCTTTGGCATCACCGTCATCGGGTACGTCCGGGGGGAGGGGTTTAATGTCTACGCCCACCCCGAACGTCTCCTGGCGCAGCGGGCGGAGGTCAGCGACCTCCCTCGCTCATGATCGCCGGCTTGACCCGAATGGGCCTCATCGATCTGCACGCTCATACGACCGCCTCCGACGGAGCGCTGCCCGCCCAGGAGCTCGTGCGCCTCGCGAAGGCGAGCGGTGTCTCGGTCCTGGCCGTGACCGATCACGACACGCTGGCGGGCATCCCGTCGGCGATGGCTGAGGGGGCGCGGGTGGGCCTCGAGATCGTCCCGGGTGTCGAGGTGACCGCCTATGTGGACGACTTGGAGGTTCATATCCTTGGGCACTTCATCCATTCTGACGACGCCCGACTCACCGAGTTTCTGGCCGTCTCCCGTGATGACCGGATCGAGCGGATCCGCCGGATGATTGATAAGCTCTGGTCTCTGGGACTTCCGCTTGATGCCGACGAGATCTTGACCCAGGCGCCAGGCTCCTCGGTAGGCCGCCCGCATCTGGCGCAGGCCATGGTGAGGCGCGGATATGTGGCCTCGGTGCAGGAGGCATTTGACCGCTACCTCACGCCTGGGAAGCTGGCGCACGTAGAGCGCTCCAGGCTCCCGGCGGCGGAGGTGATAGTGGCGATCAAGCTGGCGGGCGGTGTTCCGTCCCTCGCGCATCCCGGGGTGTATGGCCGCGACGAGATGATCCCCCGCCTGGTGGAGCAGGGGCTGATGGGACTGGAGGTGCACCACCCGGACCACGATGCCGACGCGATTTTCCGGTATGAGCGGATGCGGCTGCGTTATGGGATGTTGGCGGCCGGGGGCTCCGACTATCATGGCGCGCCCGGCTTGCGCACGAGCAGCCTGGGTAGGCCGTCGCTGCCGAAGGCGGAGTTCGAACGCCTGTCGGCCGCCGCAGCCGCGTGTCGTGCCAGCGCCGGTCGCTGAGCGGAGCCAAGGGGTCGTTCAGAGGCTGGCCGGTCTGGCCGGTCGAGGGTGGGCTGATCATCAAGCGCAATGGCCTGAGGAGAACTAAGAATAGAGATAGCACTTGTCATTGCGAGCGAGGTGAAGCAATCTGACCTGAAGGGTCATTCCGAGTGAAGCGAGGAATCTCAGAGGGATTGCGCAGCCTGCCCTGAGCCTTTCCGAAGGGGCTGCGCCTCGCAATGACACTGCCTGTCAGATTGCCGCGCACCCTTCGGGTGCTCGCAATGACAGACAATTGGAAGGGTGAGATCGCCTACCTCTGTTTTTAGGGGAGAAGATGGAAGAGTTCTT
>CAZCMC010000165.1:0-4282 GCA_964499665.1 uncultured bacterium
GCGTTCAAGCGGATGAACCCCTCGGCGTCTTTCTGGCGGTACACCTCATCTCTCTCGAACGTGGCGAATGCCGGATCGTACAGGGAGGCCCCGGATTTCCGGCCCACCACCTCGCAGTTGCCCTTATACAGCTTGACGCGGGCGGTCCCGGTGACCCACCGCTGGGACTCGTCGATTGTCCGCTGGAGCAGCTCCATCTCCGGCGAAAACCAGTACCCGTAGTAGACCAACTCCGAGAAGCGAGGGATGAGCGAGTCCCGCAGGTGCATCACCTCCCGATCCATGGTGATCGATTCCACGGCGCGGTGGGCCGCATGCAGGATCGTCCCGCCCGGGGTCTCGTACACCCCGCGCGACTTCATCCCGACGTAGCGGTTCTCGACGACATCGACCCGTCCGACGCCGTGCTCGCCTCCGATCCGGTTCAAGCGCTCAAGCAGCCTGGCGGGTGAGAGGCGCTTGCCGTCCACCGCAATGGGGACGCCGTCCCGGAACTCGATCTCATGGTACGCAGGCCGATCGGGCGCCTTTTCCGGCGAGACGCTCAGGACGAACATCTCTTCCGGCGGCTCCTGCCAGGGGTCTTCGAGGACTCCGCCCTCGAAGCTGATGTGAAACAGGTTCCGGTCGATACTGTATGGTCGAGCCTTGGTGGTCGGCACCGGTATGCGATGTCGCTTCGCGTAGGCAATCAGATCGGAGCGCGATCGGAGCCTCCACTCGCGCCAGGGGGCGATCACCCTGATCCGCGGGTCGATGGCATAGTAGGAGAGCTCGAAGCGAACCTGGTCGTTCCCTTTGCCTGTCGCGCCATGCGCCACCGCGCCGGCGCGCTCCTTCTTCGCCACCAGCATCTGGTGCTTGGCGATCAGTGGCCTGGCCATCGAGGTGCCGAGCAGGTACCGCCCCTCGTAGACCGCATTCGCCTTCAGGCAGGGGAACACGAAGTCTCGGACGAACTCCTCCCGCAGGTCTTTGATGTAGACCTTGCTGGCACCGGTCTTCAGCGCCTTCTCGCGAACCAGGTCCAGTTCTTCCCCCTGTCCCAGGTCAGCGCAGAAGGCGATCACCTCGGCCCGGTAGGTCTCGATCAACCACCGCAGGATCACCGAGGTGTCGAGCCCGCCGGAGTACGCCAGGACGATCTTGTTCACTTCCTCCGCCCTGCTTATGGGCCCCATCGCGAGAGGTCTCATGCTCGCCCTCGTCGCTCCTTTCAATCTCCCAACAGCGTCATCAGGATCGCCTTTTGAAGATGGAGACGGTTCTCCGCTTGGTCATACACGATCGAGCGAGGTCCATCCAGCACCTCGTCGGTGATCTCTTCGCCACGGTGCGCCGGCAGGCAGTGCATGACGAGCACATCCGGCTTGGCCAGATGGACGAGCGCCGCATCGACCTGGAACCCGTGGAAGTCCCGCCTGCGCTTCGCCCACTCGGCCTCCTGGCCCATGCTGGTCCAGACATCGGTGTAGAGGACATCAGCCCCCTGCGCGGCCTGCCTGGGATCGTGCAGCAGTGTAATGGTAATGCGCCCTCCGCTTATTTCGGCCTCTCTCTGAGCGGCAGCCAGGACGCGACCATCCGGTTCGTATCCCTTCGGACAGGCTGCAACGAGCTCGATCCCCATCTTCGCGGCGCCGTAGAGCCACGAGTGGCAGACGTTGTTCCCGTCGCCGATGTACGCCACCTTCAACCCACCGAGCCTGCCACGTCTCTCCCAAATGGTGAAGAGATCCGCCAGAACCTGGCAGGGGTGTGTCAGGTCGCTCAACCCGTTGATGACCGGAACCGCGGCGTGCCGAGCCAGCTCTTCAACCGTCAGGTGGCTGAATGTCCGCGCCATAATTCCATCGACCCACCGGTCGAGGTTCCTGGCCACATCCTGGACCGCCTCTCTCTCTCCCAGCCGAATATCGCCCGGAGCCAGGTACAGCGCGCGGCCGCCCAACTGAGCCATCCCCACCTCGAAGGTGACCCGTGTCCGCAGCGACGGCTTCTCGAAGATCATGGCCAGCGTCTTGCCGGCCAGGAAGGGGTGGGCGATCCCTTTGCGCTGCTGCTCCTTGAGGTCGGCGGCAAGGACAGAGAGGGCCTCGATCTCGCTCGCCGCCAGATCCTTGATCGAGAGGAGATCCTTCTTCATCGCGGCTGTTCTGGCAAGGCTTGATCGAGAATGCTGAGCGCCTCGTCCACCTCGGCCTCGCCGATAATCAATGGCGGGACGAAACGCAGAACCTGATCGCCGGCGGTCAGAATGAGCAAGCCGAGCTGGAGACAACGGTCGACGATCGGCTTAGCCGGCACCGCGAGCTCCAGGGCGAGGATCAGTCCCTTGCCTCGGGCCTCCTTGGCATACGGGTACCGCTGTACCAACTCGCGAAGGCGACCCAGGAAGTAGGCGCCGATCTTTGCCGCCCGTTGGGGTAACCGCTCTTCAACGATTGCGGTCAGCACCGCCAGGGCTGCGGCGGTGATGAATGGGCTGCCGCCGAAGGTGGACGCATGGCTGCCGGGAACAAAGGCGCTCGCCACCTCCTCCTTCGCCAGCATGGCGCCGATCGGCAGTCCGCCGCCCAGCGCCTTGGCCAGCGTCATGACGTCTGGC
Source organism: uncultured bacterium (assembly GCA_964499665.1). Classification (GTDB taxonomy): domain Bacteria; phylum Methylomirabilota; class Methylomirabilia; order Methylomirabilales; family Methylomirabilaceae; genus Methylomirabilis. The sequence goes on from CAZCMC010000165.1 coordinate 2,609, forward strand.
TCGATCCCCCAATGCTCGTAGGCAAAGAGTCGCCCCGTCCGACCCATCCCTGTCTGTACCTCATCCAGCATCAAGAGGACGTCCCGATCCGAACAGAGTTGCCGAAGCGCGGGCAGGTAGTCGTCATCCGGCACCCTCACCCCGCCCTCGCCCTGAATCGGCTCCACCAGCACGGCGCAGGTCCTCGAGTCGATCGCCTGCTCCGCCGCCCTCAGGTCGTTGAACGGGATATGCTTGAAGCCCGGCAGCAGCGGCTCGAAGCCGCGCTGGTGCTTCTCCTGGCCGGTGGCGGTCAACGTCGCCATGGTCCGGCCGTGGAACGAATCCCGCATACACACGATCTCGTATCGGTCGGGACCCCACCGCACCTTGGCATAGCGGCGCGCCAGCTTGATGGCCGCCTCGTTGGCCTCCGCCCCGCTGTTGCAGAAGAAGACCTTGTCGGCGAACGAGTGCTCGCACAGTGCTTGTGCCAGCCTGATCTGAGGCTCGATGTGGTACAGGTTAGAGACATGCAGAAGCGTCTCCGCCTGCGCCTTGATGGCCTCCACCACCTTGGGGTGACAGTGGCCCAGGACATCGACTGCGATGCCGGCGGCGAAATCAAGGTACTCCTTGCCGTCGGAGTCCCAGAGGCGGTCGCCCCGTCCCCTGACCAACACCACCGGGAAGCGGGCGTACGTGTTGGCGAGGTACCGAGCGGAGTCCCGAATCAAGTCGTCAGTTGCGGCCATCGACGCTACCCGATGATCTCCGTGCCGATCCCCTCTGGCGTGAAGATCTCGAGCAGGAGGGCGTGAGGGATCGTGCCGTTGATGATGTGAGTTTTCCCGACCCCGCGGTCGAGGGCGGCGAGACAGGCCTGCACCTTCGGCAGCATGCCTTTTGAGATGACCCCATCGGCGATCAGGCGTTTGATCTCATCCCGGTTCAGGGTGGGGAGAAGCCTGCCTTCCTTATCGAGGATGCCATCGGTGCCGGTCAACAGGACAAGCTTTTCCGCGCGAAGGGCGCCGGCGATCTCCCCGGCCGCCAGATCGGCGTTGATGTTGTAGGTCACGCCGGCCTCATCAACACCCGTCGGCGCCACCACCGGCGTAAAGCCGTCCCGCTCCAGGGCGCGGAGGATCCGCTCGTTGACGCCCACAACCTCGCCCACAAATCCCAGATCGACCTCCTGGTCCCCGGACCGAACAGCGGTTGGCTTCTCCGGAGGGACCGGGCCGGCTTTTTTCGCCCGGATCAGATCACCGTCCTTGCCGGAGAGCCCGACGGCCAGACCGCCGTGCTGGTTGATCAACCCCACCAGCTCCTGATTGATCTGGCCCACCAGCACCATCTCGACGATTCTCATGGTCTCTTGATCGGTGACCCGCAGGCCGCCGACAAAGGTTGGCTTGAGGCCCGCGAGCTCCATCGCCTTGGTGATCTCCGGGCCGCCGCCATGGACGATGACCGGATGCATCCCGACGTGCCGCATCAGAATAACGTCCAGGATCACCGACCGCTTCAGCCCGTCATCGCTCATCGCCGCGCCGCCGTACTTGACCACCACGGTCTTGCCGGCGAACGCCTTGATGTAGGGCAACGCCTCGATCAGGACATTCGCCTTGTCGATGGAGGCCTGCACATTCAGCCCCTTCGGCTTGGACACCTGCTATCTCCCGATACTAG
>CAZCMC010000166.1:0-4241 GCA_964499665.1 uncultured bacterium
CGATGAGCTTCCTGACCTCATCCTTTCGGCCAAACAGTTGTTGGATCTCTTCCCCGATTGGAAGGGACACCTTCTTCGCCGCTGGAACCTGCTCCTTAAGCATCAGCCGCTACGCCGCTCCTTCTCAGTGAATCGCTGCCGGCAACCTCAACCCTGTCGGTGGCCGGAAGCTCAGCATATCCCTGTCCAGACCACCTGTCAACAGCCGGCACCCGCGCCGGCAGTTCACAGTTGACAGTTGACGGTTGACGGATAGGCATCGACGGTCGCGTTCCTCTCTTGCTGTGGACTGTGAACTGTCAACCGTGAACACTCTTCTTGCTCAGTCCAGGTCCAGTTTGATCCTCAGCTCTTTGAGCTGCTTTACGTCCACGGGCGAAGGGGCCTTCGTCATAAGGTCCTGCGCCTTCTGGGTCTTGGGAAAGGCGATGACGTCCCTGATCGACGTGACCCCCGCGAGCAGCGCGACGATCCGATCAAAGCCAAACGCGATTCCCCCATGGGGCGGCGTACCGTACTCGAGCGCCTCCAGCAGAAACCCGAACTTGGCCTTGGCCTCGTCCGGGCCGATCCCCAGGGCCGAGAACATTTGGCTCTGGACGTCCCGACGATGGATCCGGATGCTGCCGCCGCCCAGTTCCTGCCCGTTCACGACCAGGTCATAGGCCTTGGCCCGGACCTTCCCCGGATCGGTCCCGAAGAGTGGAAGGTCCTCGTCCAGCGGTGCGGTGAAGGGGTGGTGCACCGCCTGCCAGCGGCCCTCCTCGGCGTCGTATTCGAGCAGGGGAAAGTCAATGACCCAGGTGGCCGAAAGCGCGGTCTGATCGATCAGCTTGAGCTCGTGGCCCAGTTTGACCCGAAGACGCCCCAACGCCTCGGCTGCCACCTTCGGCTGGTCCGCGACGAGCAGGAGAAGGTCGCCCTCCTCGCCTTTGAGTCGCTCCTGAAGCCGTTCGAGCACCATCGGCCCGAGGAATTTGACGAGCGGGGACTCCATCCCATCCGCCGCACACTTGAACCAGGCCAGCCCCTTGGCGCCGAAGCCTTTGACGTAGTCAACCAGCGAATCAAGCTGAGCCCTGGAGAATGACGCGGCGCCTTTCGCGTTGATGCCTTTCACCACGCCGCCTTTCGCGATCGGCTCGGCGATCACCTTTGCCTCGACCCCACGCATCACGTCGGTCAGGTCACAAAGCTCCATCCCGAACCTGGTCTCCGGGGCGTCAAGCCCGAACCGCTGGATGGCCTCCCGGTAGGTCAGTCGCGGAAAAGGTGTCTGGAGGGGCGGCTTGCCGGCAGCCTCAAAGAGGGCCACCACCAGGCCTTCCATCATCAAGAGCACATCCTCCCGATCCACAAACGACATCTCGATGTCGATCTGGGTGAACTCCGGCTGCCGGTCGGCTCGCAGGTCCTCATCCCGAAAGCACTTGACGATCTGGTAGTATCGATCGAAGCCCGCGACCATCAGGAGCTGTTTGAACAGTTGGGGCGATTGTGGCAGGGCGTAGAATTGCCCGGGGTTCAGCCGGCTCGGGACCAGGTAGTCCCGTGCCCCCTCGGGGGTGCTCCGGGTGAGAACAGGCGTCTCAACCTCGATGAACCCGTGGCGGTCAAGGTAGCCCCGAACCGCCTGGTAGGACCGGTGCCGAAGGCGGAGGTTTCGCAACATCGAGGGGCGACGAAGGTCGAGATACCGATACGCCAGGCGGATCTCCTCGGAGACATCGCTCTCATCCTCGATGGCAAAGACCGGCGGCTTGGCTTCACTCAGGATCCACGCCTCCTCGACAGCGACCTCAATCGCTCCGCTGGGCAGCGACGGGTTCTCGGTCCCGGGCGGGCGACGGTGGACGGTGCCGCGGACCGCCACGACGAACTCGGAGCGCATCCGATGCGCCACCTCGTGAGCCTCCGGATGTCGCTCGGGGTTGAACACCGTCTGGACGATCCCCTCCCGATCTCTGACATCGACGAAGATGAGGCCACCGTGGTCCCGCCGCCGCTGGACCCAGCCCATCAGCACCACCTGCCTGCCCAGATGGCTCGTGTCCAACAGCCCGCAGTAGTCGGTCCGTGCCAGACGTTCCACCCTACTGGGTCCCCGCCCTCTCCAGCTCCAGGAGGTGTTCGATGACACCTTCCAGAGCAAGGGACTGCTGCTCGGCCTTCGCCATATCCCGCAATGTCACCCGGCCCTGCGTCAGCTCCTCCTCGCCGAGGATCAGGCAGTAGCGGACCCTGTCTTTATTGGCCTGACGCATCTGACCCTTCAGGCTCCGCGCCTCGTGGTCGATCAAGCCCCGCACTCCACGACGACGCAACTCCTGGAGGAGGAGCATTCCGCTCCTGTGCGCGTCCTGCCCCATGGTGGCGATGTACACGCCCTGAAGCGCAGGCTGCTCCTCCGCATCCCCGGGTATCGACGCCATGACCCGCTCCAGCCCGACAGCGAACCCGATCCCGGGGGTGGACGGCCCGCCCATCATCTCGATCAGGCCGTCGTAACGTCCCCCGCCGGCCAGTGCATTCTGGGCACCGAGATGGGGGTTGATCACCTCGAACGTTGTCCGCGTATAGTACTCAAGACCACGAACCAGCCGGTCATCTATGGTGTAAGCGATTTTCAGGAGATCGAGCAGGCTTCGAACCTGAGCAAAGTGGTCGGCACATGCCTCGCACAGACTTTCGAGCGGCTTCGGCGCCTGAGCCACCAGGCGCTGGCACTCCTCCTGCTTGCAGTCGAGGATTCGAAGCGGATTACGCTCCAGCCTCTTCTGGCACTCGGGGCAGAGCTGGGACGCTCTCTCCCGCATATAGCGAAGGAGGCGATCTAGAATCTTGGGCCGGCAGGCGGGATCACCGATCGAGTTGAGGTGAAGCTGCAGATCGGGGATCCGGTACTCCTCGACCAGGAGGTCGATCAGCAGGGCAATGATCTCGGCATCGACTGACGGCCGGTCAGAGCCGATCGCCTCCACCCCGATCTGGTGGAATTGCCGGTATCGGCCCGATTGTGGCCGCTCGCGGCGAAACATCGGGCCCAGGTAATACACCTTCACCAGCGGCGACTGGGCGGCCATCTGATGTTCGAGGTAGGCCCGGACCACAGGGGCGGTCCCTTCGGGCCGAAGGGTGAGGCTCTCCTGACCCTGGTCGGTGAAGGTGTACATCTCCTTCTCGACGATGTCGGTCCCCTCCCCGATGCCGCGGACGAACAGCTCCGTCCGCTCGAAGATCGGGGTCCGGATCTCGACATACCCATACCGCCGCAGGATTGCGCGCGCTATATCCTCCAGGCGTTGCCACCTGGAAGAGTCCCGTGGCAGGATGTCGGGCGCCCCTCGCACACCCTTCAGATTCACCATCATGCTGCTGCCATTATTTTGCTATCGGAGGTGTGGTCAGCGTTCAGGATTCGAGGTTCACGGTCCAGAGCTTGGAATTGAAAGACACCAAACCACAAAACGGCTCTTCAGGCTTTTGTGTGGGCGCCATTCAGTTTCCTCCCCTTTGTAAGGGGAGGCAAGAAGGGGTAGAGGCATCCAGAGGCTGGGCCTCCTTCTACCTCCCCTCGCCCCTCCCCCCGACAGTAACAATCGGGGGGAGGGGACTCCCTTGGGAACCACCGACGTCCTTGCAAGAACCCATACGATTTCCTGAAGAGCCCATAAAACCATGAACTATCAACTATGAGCTATGAACGATCAACGGCTCTTCCGGGTTAGGAGTGGGTAACCGGGTGGTGTTCTTTCTACCCTGGACACGTCGGCATTGCTGGAGGCGTGTCGGGTCACGTCGAACCGTGTGCATGGGATCATGCTCCTCGTAGGGGCAGGGCTTGCCCTGCCCAACCAGGCCTCTGACCCCGAGAAGGGCGCAGCAAGCAGCGCCCCTACGATTCAGATACCACAATGACAGGCAATCCAGTTACCCACACCATTCCCTGAAGAGCCCTATCAACTATGAACTATGAACGGTTCTTGCAACAAGGTGGGCCAAGTGCTCAGCCAACTATTTCGCCCTAAGTTGGTGGGCGCCGTGCCGGGCCAAGAAACGAGCATAGCAAGGCGCGGACCCCAGGGCCAACCGAGACGTACGTGTCAGGTACGTCGCAGGGAGTGCCCTGGGGGCCGGCAACGCCGCTAGGCGAGGTTAATTGGACTGGCACTAATAGACCGGCTTCCGGTCGAAGCGGTGGGTCGATTCGATGAAGCGGACGGTCGCCGATTTGGACCGCA
>CAZCMC010000167.1:0-4233 GCA_964499665.1 uncultured bacterium
TGTTGACTCCTGTCCTGAGGTTGAGTACCTGATTCAGTTCATTAAAACCTCGTCGCGGGGGATCGCCCGTTGAGTGCAGGTTCCACGTTCCACGTGCCGGGTTCCGGGTTGGTTTTTCAACTCGGCGCTCTCTTTTGTTCGAAACTTGGAACTTGGAACTCGGAACCTGGAACCCGGAACCTGGAACAGTAGTTCGATGGAACGTTTGGGAATCATCGCGGGCGGGGGCCCGCTCCCGGTTATTGCGGCTCGCGAGGCGCGCGCCCAGGGTTTGAAGGTGATTGCGGTGGCCATAGAAGAGGCTGCCTCCCTCGACCTGGCCGACGAAGTGGATTCGATCTCCTGGGTGGGAGCCGGTCAGCTGGGTCGGCTGATGTCAGCGCTGCGTCGCGAGCAAGTGGCGGACGCCGTGATGCTCGGAAAGGTCCCGTTGACCTTGTACTTCTCACGTGTCAGAAGTGATCTGGAAGGCATCCTATTCTACCTGAAACTGAAAGACCGACGAGGCGACTCCGTCCTTGCGGCGCTCGCGGATCGGTTGAGAGAGGATGGGATTACCCTGCACGACTGTCGGCGGTTCCTTTCGTCGATCGTCGTGCGGAAAGGACTGCTGACGGCTCGCGCGCCAGGGGCTGAGGAGCAACGGGATATCAGCTTCGGCCGGGAGATCGCCAGGGCGATCGCAGGCCTGAGGATCGGCCAGACGGTGGTGGTCAAGAGGCGCACTGTACTGGCGGTTGAATCGATCGAGGGGACTGATGCCACCATTCGTCGCGGAGGGGCTCTCGGGAAGGGTGGCGTTGTCGTGGTGAAGGTGGGGCGCCCTGACCAAGACATGCGCTTTGATCTGCCTGTGGTGGGTCCAGATACGGTCGCAGCCCTCGAAGAGGCGGGTGCGACGGCCCTCGGCCTGGATGCCGATCAGACCCTGATGGTAGACCAGGATGCGGTGGTGAAACATGCCGATCGTTTGGGGCTGGCGATCGTGGCTGACTAGTGTGGCGTCGCAGAAATCCGTTGAATGAGTTGTGTCATTCTTGAGACCCTTCGCGTGTCATTCTGAGGCGGAGCCGAAGAATCTCAAAGACTGCTCAGGGCAGGCTCCGGCGAAGAATCTCTGAGCGATCTAAGATCCTTCACGAAGTTTATCCTGAGCGACGGACCGAGATTCTTCGCTACGCTCAGAATGACAGGGAGTGAAGGATTCAGGATGACAGGCTTTACCCAGAGATCCCCGGGCGACTTATTCGGCGAACCTCTGAGACAGGACACTAGTGCCAGTCCAATGAGCTTCGCCCAGTTACATGTGTATGCTCGGTATTGGTCTACCAAGAGAAGGGTGATCGATTGTCGGGAGTTGTAGTTGTTTCGATGACTGAGTGGCGGGGTGACCCAGCTCCTTCTGCCGAGGGCGACGGCAAGAGGTGGAACAACCAGGAATGAGGAACGGAGAGCCGGTTCGAGTAGGGGTGGTGGGTGTCGGCTATGTGGGCCAGCACCACGCGAGAGTCTACGCGGAGCTGCCTGGCATTGAACTGGTCGGCATTGTTGACATCGATGAATCCCGCCTGAAGGAATTGGGGGCGCGCCACCCTGTCCAACTGTGTCGCGATTACCGCGAACTTCTGGGAAAGGTGGATGCAGTCAGCGTGGCCGTCCCGACGCTCCTCCACTACCCTATCGCCAAGGAATTCCTGGAGTTCGGCGTAGACGTCCTGGTCGAGAAACCGATTGCGCAGTCCCTGACCCAGGCCGATGAGCTAGTGGAGATCGCCAAGGCCGACGAACGGATCTTACAGGTCGGTCATATCGAGCGATTCAACGGAGCTGTCAAGGCGCTCGAGGCCATCGTGAAGAGCCCGGGGTTCATCGAATGCCACCGGCTGGGCCCTTTTGCCGCACGCAACACCGATGTCGATGTGGTTCTAGACCTGATGATCCACGACATCGACATCATCCTGAACCTGATCCACTCGCCCGTGACAGCGGTGAGCGCTGTTGGCGTCCCCGTCATCTCGGATCAGGTGGACATCGCCAACGCACGGCTGCAGTTCGAGTCCGGCTGCGTCGCGAACCTGACGGCCAGCCGGGTGAGCGTCGAACGTGTCCGCCGGATACGGATCTTTCAGCGTGACACCTTCATCTCCCTCGACTACGCTCAGCAGGAGATTGCGGTCTACCATCGTATCCCGGGCGAGGGGGACGCCGCTCCTGGGACAACCCCCAAGATCGTGAAGGAGGACATCTTCATCGACAAAGCGGAACCGCTTCGCGTCGAGTTGGAGAGCTTTATCGAGTGTGTCCGCAGCCGAAAAAGGCCACTGGTCTCTGGGGAAGAAGGTCGGGACGCACTGAAGGTGGCCTCTCAAATCGTGGAGCGCCTCTAGTGCCGTGCCAACTATCTTCGCCTAGCCGCGTTGCTGGCCCCCTGGGCGCTCCCTGTCCGAGATCCCGGGACGGGCTCCCGGACCGGGACGACGTACCTGATTGTGTACGCCGGGTACCCGCAAAGTGGGTGCGGCCCAGGAAGCCGCGCCTTGCTAAGCTCGCTACTTGGCCCGGCACAATGTCCAACAACCATCGGCGGAATTGGTTGGAGGTCCTTTGAGCGAGATGGGCACTGGTCGGATCCTCATCGTGGCGGGGGAGGCTTCAGGAGACCTCCATGCAGCCAGCGTGGTTCAGGAGCTGCTGCGCCGCGCGCCCCACCTCACCCTTGAGGGAATTGGGGGTGACAGGATGCGGGAGGCGGGGGTGCGCCTTCACGCCTATGCTGGAGAGCTGGCGGTGGTGGGCGTCACTGAGGTGGTCAGCAAGCTCCCCGCCCTCTGGCGGGCATACCGGAGCATGATCCGCCTCCTTCGTGACACGCGCCCCGATCTGCTCATTCTTGTGGACTTCCCTGACTTTAACCTGCTCTTGGCTCGAAAGGCAGCTCAGCACCAGATCCCGATCCTGTATTATATCAGCCCACAGGTGTGGGCGTGGCGGTCCGGTAGGGTCCGGTCGATTGCCCGCCTGGTCCGTCGCCTTCTGGTCATTTTCCCCTTCGAGGAGGCCTTTTATCGAGAATGGGGGGTCCAGGCCCTATACGTCGGCCATCCGCTCCTGGATCGGTTATCACCTCCGCCGACAATGGATGACGCCCGACGGCACCTGGGTCTGGATCGTGCGGCTTCCGTTGTGGGTCTGTTGCCCGGCAGCCGCATCGGTGAGATCACGAGGCATCTGCCACTCCTGCTCAGAGCGACCAGGCGGCTCGAGGGAAGCCAACCGGACCTTCGCGTCATCATTGCTGCCACCGAGGGTATCCCATTGGATCTGATCAGTTCCTATCTGAGGCAAGAGGGTTCTTCGGCGAGAGTCGTGCAGGGTCGAACCCACGAGGTCATAGCTGCCTCGGACCTCATACTCGTGGCGTCGGGAACTGCGACGCTGGAGGCGGCCATCATCGGCACCCCCATGGTGATCGTGTATCGCCTTGCGTTCATCTCATGGCTGCTGAGTCGACTGCTGATCAGGGTCCCCTTCATCGGTTTGCCGAATCTCGTGGCAGAAAGATCGATTGTGCCCGAACTGGTCCAGTTTATGGCCACGCCCGAGCGGATCGCAGATGAGGCGCGACGCCTCTTGGAGTCGCCGGAACGCCGTCGCCGGATGCAGCAGCAACTCCTGGAGGTGCGAGATCAACTAGGGCCACCGGGAGCGGCAGCTCGAACTGCCGACGCCATCCTGGAAATGCTGCAACAGGGCGCCAGTGTGAAGATACCGGCGTGGAACACGTAATGGCCAAGTCGCCCTTCTCCCGCGCAGTCGCTGCGCTAGGGAAAAAACGCCTTGTCCTGGGCCTCGTGCCTTGGCTCGCCGTGGGGTTGATGAGGTGTCTGCACCGTCTCCTGCGTATTGTCCATGTGAACCGAGTCTACGTTGATTGCTGTCTGGCAAAGGGTCAACGGGTCATCTGCGTCTTCTGGCACGGACGACTCCTAATGATGCCCTTTGCCCATCCCGGAAAGCCCGTAGCGATCCTCATCAGCCAGCATCGTGATGGGGAGTATATCAGCCGTATCGCGAGGATCTTGGGTTTCCAGGTGATCCGTGGTTCCGCCACGCGCGGGGGCGTTGGCGCGGTCAAGCAGATGATCCGGGCTTTGAGAGAAGGATGGAACCTGGTCATTACCCCGGACGGGCCAAGGGGTCCGCGGGCAAAGGTCAAGTCTGGTGTCATCGAGC
>CAZCMC010000168.1:0-4229 GCA_964499665.1 uncultured bacterium
GATCGGAGAGGGTCCTCACAATCGATCAAGTTCGGTCGGGTGATTGACGCGGCTCGAAGGTTCAATCGTTAAGGAGGTGTGACATCATGAACCGCATTGCGACAGGCCTCTTCATTGCAGCCTTCCTCTTGGGCGCCTGTGATCTCGCGCAGGCCGCAGGGGGGAAGTCAGGTTGCTCACTGTACTATGCCACTCGTCTTGAGGGGGCGGAGATCACCTATACCAACATCAGCTTCCGGAACTTGGCCAGCAAGGGCACCATCACCATAGAGAAGGTTGATATCTATCAGTCGGACGGCACCCTCGCGGCCGGTCTCGCGTCGGGGAAGTATCCGTCCGGCTTCAGGGAATCGCTGGGTCCCCACCAATACACGTCGCTCCGCCTGACTGATGTCCTGAAGATACCCCCCGCTGTCCCGGGGTTACAGGCGATCGTCTCATGGACGACCGACTCTGCTGGTGTGTCCCCGATGGTGACGAGTGTCTTCCTCACCTTCGGCAGGGATCCTAAGACCGGCGTCGAAAAGGAATCCCGCGCTCGCCACGTACTGCCCTGTGTTACGATGGGTCGGTGAGAAGGCACTCATGGGGTGGATTCAGTACGGGCGGAGGAGGCGCGGTGATGGGTAGTCTGGGCGAGCGGATGATCCGGGCCGCCAAGCTCGATGCGAGCCTCTATGAAGAGGTCGAGGCCGATCGGGGGGCGTTGGGACAGGCCACGGCGGTCGTGGTCCTGGCGAGCGTGGCCGCGGGGTTCGGTAGCGTCGCCCGCGGGGGCGTTGGAGGGTTCCTCTTCGGTACAATAGCGGCGCTTGCCGGATGGTATATCTGGACCTTTCTCACCTACTGGATCGGGACGCGATTCCTTCCCGAACCTCAGACACAGGCGGACTATGGCGAGCTGTTGCGCACAATAGGCTTTTCCAGCTCGCCAGGAGTGATCCGGGTGCTGGGCATCATTCCCGGACTGACCGGGCTGGTCTTCCTGGTGGCGTCGATCTGGATGCTGGTGGCGATGGTGATCGCAGTCAGACAGGCCCTGGACTACACCGGCACCCTCAGGGCGGTGGGGGTCTGCCTGATCGGCTGGATCGTGCAGGTCCTCATCCTCGCCGTCGTGCTCGCCCTGCTGCGGACCTCCGGCGGAGGGTTGGAAACGAGCAAGGATCTGACAGGCGGGTTACTCATGGTGATGTCTATTTGAGAGTAGGGATCGTGGGAGGCTACGATATGGCTGTGCATCGAGACGATACCCCCGGACGTGCGACGGAAGGGCAGAGCCAGGCCTGGAGCGAGGTCGTGGCGGCCTTTGGGGGGGAAATAGCGCAGGCGGAGGCCGAGGTGGCGGAGCGGTGGAACGCCATGCAGCGGGTCAATCCGGCCGCGACCCGAGACGAGGCGATCCTGCGCTTGGCGTGGGAGTACAAGCCCCGGACCATCGAGCACGTCTTCCCGGGCGATAACTGGACCTTCATGCTCAAGGCGGCGCAGTCGGGGGCCCATATCCTGCTCCTCGACCTGGAGGATGCGGTCGCGACGACCCGCAAGGAGGTCGCCCGAAAGGTGATCGTCCTCCTGATCAGGGCCTTCCGAGGCCAGGCGCTCACGAAGGGTGAGCTGGAGTTCCTGAAGGCTCATGCGATGCCGCAGGGCAAGGCAGACCAGCTCGAACAGCAGTTCGTCGCTGCCGGTGACCGGTTCCAGCTCAAGGGGCGGTTTCCCGACGATCAGATGATCCTGATCAGACCGAACAACCTGCGCACGAAATGGACTGCGGGCGATTATTACCACGTCATCCGCGAGATCGGCGATCTCATCGACGGGATCTACATGCCGAAGGTGGAGGGGCCCGACGATGTGCGCGTGGCGGCGCGGATCCTTCGCGCGATTCAACAGGACCGAGGCTGGGTGCTGGGTCGCCACAAGATATTTGTTCTCACCGAACTACCGAGCGCTATCCTGTCGGTGGAGCAGATCCTGGCCGCGGCTCCGGAGGTGGAGGAGGGGAACCTCGGCATTGTGGATTACACCGCCGCGACCGGCGGGCGCAGCGTCGTCCAGCAGGAGCAGTACACCTACATGCGATACCCGCTGCTCAGGTTGGTGAAGGCCGCGCGAGCGACCGGCAAGGTGGCGGGGACAGGGATCACCGTGAAGTTGAACGCGGATGACACGCAGGTTGATACCGTCCGGGCGATCGCTGTCGGCATCAACCGAAAGTGGAGCGTCCATCCGGCACATATCGAGGGGATTGCTCGGCATGACGGCGAGTTCCCTCCGGTTGTCCGCAAGCGGCTGACCTACTCAGAATTGGCGCCGTTCGATCTGGAGCTTCTCAAGCAACTGGCGATGGAGCAGAAGCCGGTCTTGCCGCCGAAGGTGTTTGTCCCGCGCCCCATTACCCTCGCGCGTTCGGTCGTCACTGTCGATGGTCACGACCTGGGCGCAGTCCGGCGCGCCCTTGCCTCGGCTGCCGATATGATCATCATCAACGGCGATCAGTTGCTCGGGGCCGACCGGCTCGGCGTGCGGCGTGAGCTGGCCCAGGCGCTGAGCCAGGCAGGTCATTCCGCGAAAATGATCGCCCTTCAGGTCAGCCTCCATCAGCCCCAGGTTGAGCGGGATTTCACGGAACTGGTGCGTCCGCTCCGAGACGTGGCGCGTGCGCTCATCCTCCCTTCTGTGGAGCAACCTGCCCTGGTTCGCCGGGCCGATGGTCTGTTGACGGAGATCGAGACCGAGCTGGGTCTGCCCGCCGGCACCATCGCGTTGGGTGCGCGCCTCAGCAACCCGGAAACGCTCGAGCGCGACGCTCACGCCATTGCGACGGCCAGCCGCCGGATGATGTGGCTGTTTCTGGATCTCCCACAAGGGCAGATCAAGGAGGACCCGACCGATCCGAGCACCAAGGGGTACTACTACTACCACTCCGCGCTCATCGCCGCCACCGCTCAGGCCGACATCGACGCCATCGATGGCATGAGCGACTCCGCCCAGTTAGAGGCCGAGACGCTCTTTGCCGCCAATCTGGGATTCCATGGGAAGCTGGTGACTATGGAACAGGCGGCGCGAGTCGCCGAGATCATGAATCCCCCCCGCGCCGGCGAGCGGCCGGCCGGGACGGCCGACGCCGGCTGGGGCGCTTACAGGACGCAGTGGGTCAACTGCGTAGAGCGGGCGCTCGAGATCCTGGAGCTCTACGCCACCGCAGACCAGGAGCGCAACCTAGGAGCTGTGGCGTACAACGATCCGGTGACCAATCAACCGGAGTTGGTCGATGCGGCGACTGCGCGGATCTACTATCGGCAGTTGGAGCGGGCGTTGAAGGCCAAGCGCCTTACTGCCGAGGAGGCCGCACGCTACATTACTGCGCGCGAGCGGCTGCTGCTGGCCCTGAGGCCGGGCGGGACCGAACAGACGGGCGGCGCGCTCTTTGCCGGCCAACGAATGATGGGCTATGCCGTCACCGTTCGCGACTGGATGGTGGACGGGTTCGCGAAGGCGTCCGGTGACCGAAACCGATATCACTTGGACAAGGCATACGCTGAGGGATCCCGGTTTAAGGGGTTAGTGGCGCACGGCCTGCTAACGGTTTCCCATCTCGTGGCCACCTTTAGCCGGCTTTTGCCGGGACACAGGCTGGAGTCGCTCGAGGCAGAGTTCAAGGCGCCCGTCTATTTCTTCGACACCCTGACGCCCGTGGTCGAGGTCGATCAGCTTCTTGACCATGCCAGGGCCAAGGTTCACATGAAGGCCGTCAATCAAGATGGAAAAACTGTGTGCGAAGGCGCCGCGACGATTAGACTGATGGCGCTGACCCAGGACGCGGTCTCGCCGGGCCACGGCGATATGACATGGCTCAAGGAGTGGGCGCGAACCGTTTCCGTGTCGATCCCGACCAAGATCTATGACTTCACCGACCCTGCCAGCCCCCGTCAGCAGACGTTTTCCAAGACCATCACCGAAGAGTTGGTCAGGGCGACGAGGGCGCTCTTTGGAGGGCTGAACTCCGATCATGTGAGTCGCTTGCTCGCCCTGGGAACGATGGCGATGGCCTCAGCGGAGAGCGCTCCCGGCCACCTGTTACTCAGCGCCAAGCTGACTGAGATCGGGGAACCGATTCAGGGAGGCGACGTGCTGACCATGACGGCTACCGCGCCGTTGCACGACCAGATCAGGCGGTCCCAGAAAGGCAAAGGCCAACCGATCGTCCCGATAGAGATCAAGGC
>CAZCMC010000169.1:0-4228 GCA_964499665.1 uncultured bacterium
GGACGAGGTCCTTCGGGGGTTTTTCTTTGCACGGTGCCGAGAGAGACCGTCCGCGTGCGGGCCTTTCGGGTTGAAGCGCCCTCGCTTGTATGGTACTATCCACTGGAAATCGTTCCAGAATAAGGGGGAGACCACTCAAAGATGTTCATGAAGCTGATGTCCAAGGTCGTCGGGACCAAGAACGAGCGAGAGCTGAAGCGAATCCAGCCGATGGTGGTGGCCATCAACGAGCTGGAACCTGCAATGAAATCGCTCACGGACGACGACCTTCGCAAGAAGACGGCTGAGTTCAAGGAGCGGCTGGCCCGAGGGGCGACACTCGACGACCTGATCGTTGAGGTCTTCGCGGTGGCCAGGGAGGCTGGTCGCCGCGTCCTTGACATGCGTCACTTCGACGTCCAGCTCCTTGGGGGCGTTGTTCTCCACGAGGGGAAGATCGCCGAGATGGCGACCGGAGAGGGAAAGACCCTGGTGGCAACTCTGCCTGTCTACCTGAATGCTCTGGAAGGGAAGGGCGTGCACGTCGTGACGGTGAACGACTACCTGGCCAAGCGGGACAGCCAGTGGATGGGTGGGATCTACCGGTTTCTGGGACTCTCCGTCGGCTTGATCCAGCACGACATGGACGACGCGGCGCGAAAGCTTGCCTATGGGGCAGACGTCACCTATGGGACCAACAACGAATACGGCTTTGACTACCTCCGCGACAATATGAAGTTCGCCGCAGCGGACTTTGTGCAGCGGGATCTGCACTACGGCATCGTGGACGAGGTGGACTCGATCCTGATCGATGAGGCCCGAACGCCGCTCATCATCTCCGGTCCGGCGGAGGAATCGACCGAGAAGTACTACCAGATCGACCGGATCATCCCACGGCTGAAGCGGGGGGCCACGATCGTTGGCGGGAAGCTGTATGAGGCGGAAGCTCAAGGCTCCGGCGACTACGTCGTGGACGAAAAGGCAAAGTCGGTCGCCCTTACCGAGAGTGGCGTGGCCAAGGTCGAGAATCTTCTGGGGGTGAAGAATCTCTACGACCCTGCCAACATAGACTTCGTTCATCATGTCCAACAGGGATTGAAGGCCCATGTCCTCTTTAGGAGAGACGTGGACTATGTGGTGAAGGACGGCGAGGTCGTGATCGTCGATGAGTTTACGGGCCGGATGATGCCGGGGAGGCGGTGGAGCGACGGGTTGCATCAGGCTGTGGAGGCCAAAGAGCGGGTTAAGATCGAGCGGGAGAATCAGACCCTGGCCACGATCACATTCCAGAACTACTTCCGCATGTATCAGAAGCTGGCCGGGATGACAGGGACGGCAGACACCGAGGCGGCCGAGTTCGCTCAGATCTATAACTTGGATGTGATGGTGATCCCACCGAATCGGCGATTGATCCGGACGAGCTACCCCGATGTCGTCTACAAGACGGAGCGCGAAAAGTACGACGCCGTGGTGGAGGAGATCGTCGAGCTGCACAAGGCGGGGCGGCCGGTCCTGGTCGGCACGACCTCGATCGAGAAGAACGAGAAGCTCTCCGCCTCGCTGAAGCGAAAGGGCATACCGCACCAGGTCCTGAACGCCAAACACCATGAGCGGGAGGCGGAGATCGTGGCTCAGGCGGGTCGCCTCAAGTCCGTCACGATCGCCACCAACATGGCGGGCCGCGGGACCGACATCCTGCTCGGCGGCAATCCCAAATTCCTTGCTGCTGAACTGGTCCGCCAGGAAAGCGTGCCGGGGGGCGGGACCGAGCCTCACGACCTTGCCAGGACGCTGGAAGAAGTCCGGCAGATGCAGCGGTATGGCCTTCTGGATATGTCAGCGGATGCGGAGGAGTACGCCGCGGCGTTGGCCGCGGTCCGAAGGCAGACCGAGGCCGAACACCAACAGGTGGTGGCCCCTGGCGGCCTGCATATCATTGCAACCGAGCGTCACGAGGCCCGCCGTATTGACAATCAGCTCCGCGGGCGATCCGGCCGCCAGGGAGACCCCGGTTCATCCCGCTTTTACCTCTCTCTCGAGGACGATCTCCTTCGCCTGTTCGGGTCCGACCGGATCAGCAAGATCATGGAGAAACTGGGGATGGAGGAGGGCGAGCCGATCGAGCACACCATGGTCACCCGTGCGATCGAGACGGCTCAGAAGCGGGTGGAGGCCCACAACTTCGAGATCCGCAAACACCTCCTGGAGTACGACGACGTGATGAACACACAGCGCCAGATTATCTACGGCGAGCGGAACAAGATCCTGGAAGGCGAGAGCCTGAAGGACACTCTCCAGGAGATGCGGGGCGAGGTGATCGATGGACAGTTGGCGCTGTACACCAATGAGGAGACCTATCCGGAGGAATGGGACCTGGCGGGGCTTACTGAGGCGGTCAAGCGTCAGTTCGACCTGGAGATCTCCTGGCCGGCAGAGGAGGTGCCGTCGCTGACCCAGGCATTGTTGCGCGACAGCATCGAGGAGCGGGCCCTGAAGGCCTACGAAGAGCGAGAGGCCAAGCTGGGTCCGGAGATGATCCGGTACCTGGAGCGGATGATCATGTTGCAGGTGGTGGATTCCCAGTGGAAAGACCACCTCTTGGCCATGGACCACCTGAAGGAAGGCATCGGGCTCCGGGGGTATGGGCAGAAAGACCCCCTCATCGAATACAAGCGCGAGGGGTTCGAGATGTTCGAGGCGATGGTCGAGCGAATCAGGCAGCAGACCATCGAATACCTCTACAGGGTGCAGGTGGCTCCCGCCGATGCCTTCCCCTTCGACGATGCTCAGGGCAGGCCCTTCGACTCAGCTCAGGGCAGGCCCGTAGACGAGGCGCGCGTGGCCCCATCGGCCGGTGGCAGGGATGGCGACATCCTCGGCCGACCCGAAGCACGGTCGCAGCCCCGGCTTGCGGAGCGATCGCTCCGCCCGACGGCTTCGACGGCCCCCATTAAGATTGCCGGAAAGAAGATCGGCCGCAACGATCCCTGCCCTTGCGGAAGTGGCAGGAAGTACAAGAAGTGCTGCGGCGCCTGATTTCAGCCAGCACCGCTGATGTCCAACAGAGTTCTTATGGCTTTCCTGCCCACCGGGTTCTCACGAACACCCCTATCTGACATCCCTTGCATCCTCCCTCGCCCTTCCCTTCTCCTCTCAACGGAGAAAGCAGGGGTGAGCGAAAGGGGGGAGTCATGATGCGCGGCGTCTCGGTCGTAGGGATCGGATGCACGCCGTTCGGGAAACATAACGGCATCGGCATCATTGACTTGGCGGTCCAAGCATGCCGGGAGGCCCTGAACGACGCCGGCGTTCCGAACGAGCGGGTCGAGGCCTTCTACCTGGGCAATTTCGTCTCCGAGGCCTTGGTTCACCAGGGATCACTGGCCCCGATGGTTGCCTACCGTCTCGGCCTCAGGGAAATCCCCTGCACGAAGGTGGAAGGGGCATGCGCCTCGTCAGGCATCGCTTTCCGGCACGGTGTCCTGATGATCGCTTCGGGCATCTGCGATGTCGTGCTGACCGCCGGCGCCGAAAAGATGACGTCGTCGGAGACGACGACGGTGACGGAAGCGCTGGCCTCGGCCGGCGATGCTGAGTCGGAGATGCGACTTGGCCTCACCTTTCCGGGGACCTTCGGGATCATCATGCGACGCCATATGTACCAGCACGGGACGACGCGTGAGCAGGTGGCGATGGTTTCAGTGAAGAACCGGCGGAACGGAAGCGCCAATCCGAAGGCCCACTTTCAAAAGGCCGTGACCCTGGACGAGGTCCTGGAATCGCGCCTGATCTGCGATCCCCTTCGGCTGTATGACTGCCCGCCAATCAGCGACGGCGCCTCGGCCGCGGTCCTTTGCGCGAGTGAGATCGCGGGAGAATTCACCGACCGGCCGATCGACGTGATCGGGTCGGGCCACGCCATGGGACCCGGGACCCTGTTTGAGATGACGGACCTGACCACCTTCGAGGCCACGGTCATCGCCGCGCGGGAGGCGTACCGAGGGGCCGGCGTCTCCCCGAGTGATATCGACGTGGCGGAGGTGCACGATTGCTTCAGCATCGCCGAGATCGCGGCCACTGAGGATCTTGGATTCGTCGAGAAGGGAAAGGGCGGCCGCGCGGTGGAGCAGGGACTGACTGCGCTGGATGGTTCGATTCCGATCAACCCAAGCGGGGGGTTGCTCGCCAAAGGACATCCGGTGGGCGCCACCGGCATCGCCCAGATCTATGAGATCGTCCGGCAGCTTCG
>CAZCMC010000170.1:0-4219 GCA_964499665.1 uncultured bacterium
CGATATCGGATCTTGCCGTCCACCATACTCAGGACGACCGATTTCTCCGAGGCCTGCCGCACCAGCGATCCGTAAGGGTCGGCGTCGTCAAGGTGATCGACGGCGAGGGCGATCACGTCCGCGCGCTTGCCTGGTTCCAGGGAGCCGATTTGCGCGGCCATGCCGAGCGCGCTGGCGCCGCCGAGCGTGCACATCGTCACAAGCTGCTGTGGCGTGACCGCCCCGTCGTAGAGCGCGAGCGCGAATCGCATCTCATCCCAGAGACTCAGCGTCTCATTGCTGGCCAGGGAATCGGTCCCGAGACCCACCCGAAGCCTGGACGCCAGGTAGCGTGGCAGCGGTGCAGTCCCGACCCTGAGGTGGGAATTGCTCCGGGGGCAGAGGGCCAGCGCGACCCCATGCTGTTTCAAGAGATCGAGATCGGACCCGCCCAGGTGGACCGCGTGGACCGCCATCAGCCGCTCCGAGAGCAGGCCGAGTCTGGCCAGGAACGCGGTCGGGCTTTCGCCGAGGATCCGGTGCGATGGGGCATGCCGACCTACTGCCGGCAGCAGATCGCTGGCGATCGGCCCGAGGCCCAACCCGATGTACGCGACCTCCTCTGGCGATTCGGCCAGGTGGACCGTCGCGGGGATGTTGCTACGGCGCAGGAGGTCGGCGCACCCTTCAAGGAGCGGCTCGGACAGACTGTACGGCGCGTGAGGCGAAAGACCCACCGACAGCAGGCTGCCGCTCGCTTCGAGCGCCAACGACCGGACGGCTTCCTCAGCGGCGCTGAGCCGTTCTGTGGCCTGTTCCGGGTCCAGCCCCAAGACCTCCTGAAACACGATCCCGCGTAGTCCCAGAGCTTTCAGGGGGCCAAGGCTCGCACCGGAGGAAGTGATGTCCGCCACGCAGGTGACCCCGCTCCTCAGCAGGGTCCCCGCCCCCTCCATTGAGGAGGCGTCGAAGAACGTCCGATCCAGGGCGGGTCGGAGGGCCAGTAGCCCCGCCGCCCATTCGGTGAACGATCGGGCGGGGAGAAGGCGGCCGTGCAACCCGGTGAGCTCCAGATGGGTGTGCGCGTTCACCAGACCCGGCAGGATGACGGCGCTCCCGAGCGACTCGTAAGGCTCGCCTGAGACATCCCGCAGGAGGGCCGATGTCGGGCCGACAGCGCGGATGATCCCATCACGGATCAGGAGGCTGGCGTCCGGAAGAGGAGGAGAGGAGATTGGGAGAAGAAGGCGGGCGCTCAGGATCACGACAGGCCTTTGTTCGGGAGAGTCGATAAGGATCTCAGGTGGCAGCCGACAGTCGCTGTCGCCGAATCGCCTCGGCCCTCTCCAGCTCGAGTGGCGTGTTGACGTTCATGAGTCCGAGGAGATCAGGGTCCACCGCCCGGAGTGCCGGTTCCTCGATGACCTTCACCTTGACCTTGGGGAAGAACCCGGCGATCTTGAATTTGCCGACGTCGATTGCGTCCTTGATGAAAGGGAGGCACGACTTGGCGTAGATTGCATGCATGGGCTGCAATTCGCCTGCCACGCGGGGCACCACCACGTCCCAGCCGTCGGCTTCGCGGACCAACAGGGTGATCAGGTCTGCGCTGAGGAATGGCATGTCACAGGCGGCGAAGAAAGCTTCCGGGTGGGCGGCGGCGCTCAGGCCGGTGTAGATGCCGCCAAGGGAGCCGGAATCCGGGATCAGATCGGGGATCACCCTGACGCCAAGGTAGGAGTACAGGTCGAGGTTGTTGGCGATGATCAGGACCTCCGGGAACAGCCCTGCGAGGCGATCCGCCGTGATCTCGATCAGCCGCTTGCCCCCGAATTGGATGAAGGCCTTATTGAACCCCATCCGCGAGGACTTGCCGCCCGCTAACACGATGCCAGTCACACCCTTCAGGCTTCGTCCTCGCCTGTGACTGGCGCTTCCAACGCATCCAGACCGGTCATCTCCGGCTCGTCTTGCACCTCGCTCGGTTCGGTCAGCAGCTCCTGCGGCGCCTCCTCGAGGTCAGTCTCCCCCATCTCCCCCTCTTCCTCCTCGATCATCACTCCCTCGGCGAACGTATCCTCGGCTGACAGGCTTCGGAACCAGGTTGGCTTCACCTCGGGTGTGACCAGCTCCTCCGCCAGGGCGCCCTCGGCTTCAAAGTTCAGCTTTCCAGCCCCCATTTCCTCCAGGGCGATGTAGGTCGATTTGAAGCTCTTGGGGGCGATCAGCGGTTCGGCACCATGCATCAGTTGCTTGGTGCGCTTTGCGGCGATGATCACCAGGCGATACTTGCTGTCCACATACGTCAGCAGATGTTCCAACGGCGATAGCGGCATGCCCACGATCCTCCTTCCTACAATCTCAGCCGACGACCTCGTCCAGAAAGGAGAGATCCACTCGATCACTTCGGGATCGCTCGGCGGTGATGATTGAGGATAGTTGCTTGACTGCGTCGTCAAAGATGTCGTTCACGACAATGTAACGGTATTCCCTATAGTGCTGTAACTCCTCCCTCGCCCTGGCCAGGCGCTGGCGGATTTCTTGCTGGGAATCGCTCCGCCGTTGGCGGAGCCTTGTCTCCAACAGCGCAAAGGTGGGGGGGACGACGAAGACAAACGCTGCCCCCGGGTAGACCCGTCTGAGGATAGCCGCCCCCTGGGTGTCGATGTCCAGGATGACGTCGAGCCCCTCCGCAAACTGTTTCTCCAGCAGCAGCCGGGAGGTTCCGTACAGGTGACCATGGACGGCAGCCCACTCCGCGAAGTCGCCCGCCTCGATCATCTTGCGGAAGGTCGCTTCATCCACGAAGTGGTAGTCGCGTTCGTCCTGCTCGTCGGGCCTCGGGGCGCGGGTGGTGTACGAAACGGAGTGGACCAAGCGCGGCACCCGTCGCGCCGCCTCCTGACACAACGTGGTCTTGCCTGCGCCGGAGGGGGCCGACACGACCACGATCAGCGGTTGCCGCTCCATGCAGACCGCCGTCCGTCAGCCGGCCTTCCGGCCGGGGAACGCCTCGGCCTCGAGCCGCTGGGCGATCGTTTCGGTCTGGATAGCCGACAGCACGACATGGTCGCTGTCGGTGACGATGATGGAGCGGGTGCGCCTGCCGTTGGTCGCATCGACCAGTTTCCCGGCCTGCTTGGCCTCGTCCTTCAGGCGCTTCATCGGCGCCGAGCCGGGATCAACGATGGCGATGACCC
The DNA here is from genome assembly GCA_964499665.1 of uncultured bacterium. Lineage (GTDB taxonomy): Bacteria > Methylomirabilota > Methylomirabilia > Methylomirabilales > Methylomirabilaceae > Methylomirabilis. Next base: position 3,180 of record CAZCMC010000170.1, read on the forward strand.
GCGCAACCACCACCATATTTCCGAACCCTACGTTCAGCAGCTTTGTGGCCACCCGGGCGCGTCCTCTCTCACTCCACGTTCTGGACCTGCTCCCGGAGCTGCTCCAGTGTGCTCTTCAGCGCTATCACGTCCTGAGAGATCTTGGCATCGTTCGCCTTCGCCCCGATGGTGTTGGCCTCGCGCTGCATCTCTTGGAGGAGAAATTCCGAACGCCGGCCGTGAGGGCCCTGTTGTCCGATGGACTCCCGAAACTGCCCGAGATGGCTCGTCAGCCGTGCCACCTCTTCCGCGATATCCGAGCGGTCAGCCAGGAGCGCCACCTCCTGCTCGAGGCGTCCGGGATCGACCGTTTTGCCCTCCAGCAAGCGCTGCAGCCGGATCTCCAGACGGTTCTTGTGGCTTCGCACCACCTCAGGCGCCCGGGCAATGATCGTCAGCAAGGTGCCCTCCACCAGATCCAAATGTCCGAGGAGAACGGCCTCGAGTGACCTGCCCTCATCCCGCCGCATCTCGGCCAGGCCGTTCATCGCCTGTTCAAGTGCAGCGTGGATCCCTGGCCAGTCGGCCTCCGGAGCTGCCGCTTCGTCACCTTCCACTTCGAAGAGGTCCCGTTGCGAACACAAGAACTCGAGCGTCACCTCTCCTGGAAGCCCCAGCTCAGCCTGAAGGGCCTTGAAGGCGGAAAGATACTCGAGGGCAAGGGTCCGATTCAGGCGCAGCCTTCTCGGTTCCCCATCGGGTAGCTCCTCGGTGACCGTGACGTCAATCCGCCCTCGTGCGAAGCGTCCCTGCACCGCCCGCTGGATCAGGAGGTCCAATCCGGCAAGCCGCCTCGGGAGGCGGGAGCGAACCTCCAGGTAGCGATGGTTGACCGACTGGAGTTCGCATAGATAACGCCCCGAGGGGGTGACGTGTTCCCCTCGCCCGAACCCGGTCATGCTGTTGAGCATCGGGTCACAGCCTCGACAACGACGGGGGGAGTGCCGCCATAACCTCGATAGGTGGGCGCGAAGGAAGGCGCGGAGCGCTGCATAGATATG
>CAZCMC010000171.1:0-4198 GCA_964499665.1 uncultured bacterium
TCCGGGTAGTTGGTCAGTTTGAATGAAGGAAATGAGGGCAGAGAAACTTTCTGCAAGGAAGCGAAAGCAGATTGCCAAGAAAGCTGCCAGAGTGCGCTGGGAACGATTCAAAAATAGCTTGCCAGGCCCACTGAGTCTTGCTAGCATTCGAGTCCCCCATTGAAACAGCAGCATTGGGGTGGTAGAATGAGGGTGGTTGATTGGCCGACCTTTCCTTTCGTCCCGACGGCAAAGCTGTATTTCCTACAAAGTATCATGGCGAGGTGACTCTCTCCCGAAATAAGTGGGACGAAATCTGCGGACAGCCAGAACGATTTTTCTATCGGCACAACGGAGAGAAGGTTCCGACAACCCTTGTTGTTCCAGGCTCCGTTAGACATCATGGGAAGATTGCAAGCCAATTCATATACTACAAGAGATTTGATACGTTCAAAATAGGAGAAGGCATAGAAGGTCCAATGCCATGCAAATTCATGGCAGTCGTGATCGATACAGCGACTCAACGTATTTGTACGGTGTATCCAACAGACAAACCAAAAGTGGGAAGCAGGGAATACAAGCCGCAGGAGAGCTGAAATGAAAGTAGGTAAAAAGGGAGCCATGGATGTCGACTTCTCTGAAACCTACGATCAGGAAGACGATACCTATTATGTGACCTTCAAGACGGGAGAACCATCCTACTGCATTGAGGTAGATGACGCCCTGCTTCTCGAAGTTGGTTTGTTTACGAACTTGCCGACTGGATTTCGGATCTTGAATTTTCACAAGAGTGGTATCGAAACTATCAGCATTGACGTGCTTATTAAGAAAGTGAAAAAGGCCCTGCAAGAATCAAGGAAATCTCTGCCAACGATCTTTCAGAGAGAATCCGCAGTTAAGCAAGCCCTAGAGAAAGTCCTCGCCTAGTTCTCCTTCACCCTCGAAATACTGCATAACAATTAGGGCTCTTCCGGCTTTCGTGTGGGTGACTTGGCCTCAGCGTCCCCTCGCCCCCTTTGGGGAAGAGGGATGGGGGAGGGGCTGTGCCGAGCTAGGAGGAGGCGCGGGGCAGCCTCTCGGGTGCAGCGCCTGGCCACCGTCGGCTTGCTCGATTCAGACCGACCCACTACCTCCGTCCGTTCGAGCTTGAAAGGCAGCACTGTTTATCCTATCATGGTCCGCACCATAGTAGGTCTGTCTAAGGAGGGCTTCGACCGGTTCGACCGTCACATGATCCCGAAGATGCGGAGACTGGAGTGAACTAGTGGACGTGAGGCTCGTGACCGACCTCTACGGGTGCCGCAATGCGGGGGAGAACCTGCTTGGTCACTTTCCGCGCTGTGAAGCGGCTGATCGCCTGCTCACCCGTGGCAATTTAGGCGAATTGACCCGGTACTCCCGGACGGGTGTGATGGGGATTCACCTTCCCTTGCCGGCTGGGGGAGGTCTGGGGAGGCAGCCGTCCATTCCCTCGAGGTCTGACCGATGACGCTCCGAAGGTTCCTGTCGGTCACGGTGCTGTCGTACCCGAAGACCACACTGGCCCTGGCGGTTATTCTGACCCTCTTCTCGGTCCAGGTGACGATTCGGCGGTTAAGTTATACCTCCACGCATGAGGCGTTGGCCCCCGCCAGTGGAAGGGTTGGTCAGATCCATGAACAGTACAACCGGGCCTTTGGTGGCCGGGATAGGGTGGTCATCGTCATCGAGGCCAACGATCAGGAACAGGCCAAGCGCTTTGCCGCTGAACTGGCCGGACGACTGAAGGTTCTGGTCGCGGATGTGGAGGAGGTAATCTATCGCTTTGACCTAAAGTCGTTGGAAGACCATTTCCTCCTGTATCTTTCGCCTCAGGAGCTGATCGACGTGAAGGGGAAGCTCGAGGAGCATCGGGCCCTTCTGGATGAGCTATCTGCGGATCCGGGATTAAATCGCCTTCTTCAGCTCATCCAGCGCGAAATCAGTAAGGCCTTGGTCGGGCACCTGTTCACCGGATTCCTGGAGGAGGAGCGCGAGACCAAGCGCCCCGTTGAATTGGGGCCGCTCATAGCGCTGTTGGAGCAGCTTAACGCCTGGGCCAAGGGTCCACGAGCCTACACATCACCGTGGAGTCGATTCTTCGTTGAAGTGGACGAGAGTGGTGACCGAGAAGGATACTTGTGGTCGGAAGACAAGCGGTTCCTCCTCATCTTGGCCACGGTAAAGGCCGACGCGAAGAGCTTACTCAAGTTCCAGGGACCGATCGAAAGGATCCGCAGGGAGGTTCGGACACTGTTGCCCCGGTACCCTGGACTCAAGGCCGGCGTGACCGGTGGTCCAGCCCTTGAGCATGATGAGGTCGTCGCCGCTCAACGGGATTCCGGGCTGATGACCATCATCTCACTCTCGGGCGTGATCCTGCTGCTGGTGGTGGTTTTTCGGGGCGTGGCACGCCCCCTGATGGGGGCTATCGCGCTGGTCATGGGGGTCTGCTGGGCCTTCGGGTTTGCTACCATCACCGTCGGCCATCTGAACATGCTGTCGGTGGTGTTAGCCCCGCTGCTGATCGGAATCGGGATGGACTACGGCATCTTCCTCCTGGCTCGGTACGAAGAGGAGCGGAGCGCCGGCCATTCCATCAGTGAGGCGTTGGGGCAGGCAATTGAAGGCGCTGGCCCTGGCATCCTCCACGCCGCCATGACCACCTCCGTCGCTCTCTTTACCCTGACACTCACGGGAATCGGTGTCCTGCGAGAGTTGGGCGTGATCGCCGGCTGCGGTCTGCTGCTTACGGTCGTCTCGACCTTCGTGGTCCTCCCACCGCTGCTCGTGTTGTGGGACAAGCGAAGGGTTGATGAAAGCGTGGCGCCCCGGTCGCTGTCGCCTGCCCCTCCAGCCTTTCTGGAGTTCTGGTACCGTCGCCCCCGCACCGTTCTCGCCCTGTCGGCGGGCGTCACGATTGTGGCCCTGTATGCCATGAGCGGGATCGAATTCGACGGGAACGTCCTCCGGCTTCAGTCGGAAGGGACCGAGTCGGTGGCCTGGGAACTCAAGCTCATCAGGAACTCGGAGCGCTCGATCTCGTACGGGGTCATCCTGGCTAGAACCCTCGAGGAGGTGAGAGAGAAGACCAGGGCCCTCGAGGCCCTGCCCTCCGTCAGTGCGGTGGAGAGCCTCGCGATGCTCATTCCGGAGGATCAGAAATACAAGCTTCGCCTCGTCCAGGAACTCAGGCCCATTCTCAGTGCGGTGAACCTTCAGGAGGCCCACCCCCTCCCGCCGGTCGATCTGGAAGGGCTGCGTACCACGCTCCAGCGGATCAATGCAAAGATGCTGAGTTCAGAGGAGGGGAAGAAGTGGGCGGCAAAGGACGGGCCGCCTCTCGAGATGATGGCCCGAGTACGGAGGCTGATCCAGAAGTTTGAGGGCCTGCTGACCCAACGCGATCAAGAGCTGATCCGCCAGCGGCTCTCCGCCTATCAGGTCAAACTCTTCCAGGACTTCCGGGAAAAGGTCGGGCTCCTATCCAGGGCGGTAGCCTCTGGTCCAGTCCAGCTCGACGAGCTGCCCACCGATCTGAAGAAGCAATTCGTGGGGCGCGACGGTTCGTATCTGTTGCGGGTCTACGCTCGCGAGGACCCGTGGGAGCTTGCCTCTCAGGCCGCCTTCGTCCACGACCTGAGAACCGTCGATCCCGACGCCGTCGGTGACCCGGTCAAGGGGTATGAGATTATCACTGCGATGAAAAGGGCGTATCAAAAGGTGGGGATCTATGCCTTGGTAGGGGTGGCTATCCTGTTCCTATTGAACTTGCGCGACCTGCGCTACGTCCTTCTGGCACATGTCCCACTGCTGGTTGGGGCCGTCTGGACTGCCGGCCTGATGCAGCTCTTCCAGATAAAGTTCAATCTGGCCAACCTGATCATCATACCGCTGATCGTGGCGCCCGGAGTGGAGAACGGCCTGATGATCATTCACCGCTTCCGGGAGGAGGCGGAGGCCACCGTGCTGCCCAGGAGCATGGTGAAGGGAGTGGCACTTTCGTCCCTCACGACGATGGTTGGGTTCGGAAGTCTGATGATTTCCCATCACCGGGGGGCCTTCAGCGTCGGCCTCCTGGTGACCTTGGGGGTCGCGAGCGTCCTGGTTGTGTCGATCGTTGTATTGCCGGCCCTCCTGACCATCGTCGCTAAACGGCCATCACACACCGGGGAGAAGCCACACGCTGAAACCAAATGAG
>CAZCMC010000172.1:0-4188 GCA_964499665.1 uncultured bacterium
AACCCGCAAAAATCATTATTAGGAAATATCGTCCCTGTTGTCAAGGGGATTTGCCACACTTGGCACCCCCAGCCTGATGGCGACGACCGGGACGCCCTCAGCGCCCATGCAGGGCCGTGGCCAGAAAGGTGCCCCTTCACGGGCCGGCTCAGGACGGTCCGCGGTGGCCTCCGTTTCACGCATGTCTGAGGCGAGTTGGCGGAGACGAGACGGCGGGAGCACGTGGTTTAACCCCCTCTTCCCGGGGCCTTCCTCCAGAGGTATGATAGCAGGAGACTCTGCCCCATGATGAAGAGAGACAGGAGGTACAGGCTCACGCGGTATCCGAGCTTGAAAGGGAGCCCAATTCCCGCCAGGAGCCCCACAATCGAGGCGAAGAGGTCCATCGTGTAGATCCACCCTACCCCGATCTCCCAGCCCCTCTCCCTGACCACCCGAATCCCTAAGGGGAAGAACATGCCGAGGGAAAAGGCGAGGGGGAAGAGCAGGCCCAGAAAGGCGACCGTCTTCGCAAGCAAGGAGGACGCGGTAATGGCGGCTCCCAGGAGACCAACGGAGCTGGAAAGGAAGAAGTTGTACGCCACGAGGGCCAGGGAGACCAGGAGCATTTCCTTGGCATTCATCCTGATCGAGAAGGCGCTCCCCAGCCCCCCGAATAGCAGGAAGCCGAAGATGAGGACAGCAGGCCCGGCGAAGGCATGGTTGAGGAAGATGGAAGCCGCGTTGGCGTAGAGGACCTCTGCCATCATGTAGGAAATGCCCACGCAGGCAAAATAGCCCCACAGGGCCCATGTGGACCTGCGTCCCACCTCTGCGTGCATCAGCCGCGACAGGGCGACCGAGGCCGCGAAAAACACGATAAGGAGGAGGAGAAATCGCTCCAAGAGCGAGCGGATGAGGCGCGGGACCTGATCGAGCGGGTAGTTGTAGAAGAAGGGCCGATCGTCTGTCACCACCTGCCCCATCTGTGCCCCCTCGACCAGCGCATCGCGCGGAACAGCCATGACGGGAAAGCGCCGCTGCAGCTCCTCGAGGGCGAGCTCATCATCCTGGTAATGCTCCATGTGATAGTCAGCGATATATGGGAGAGCGGAGGCAAGGGGAGGGAGAGGGCGCTTCCCGACCTCGAGAAGGCCTGTGGTAAAGAATCCCCCGCGGTCTTCGGAACCGTACAAAATCATCCTGACGTGCTGATCCCATTCCCTGATCCCACCCTGCTCCAGGGTCGCCTTAACGGTCGCAAGCAACCGGCGAAACTTGTCAAACCCCCCTAGGCCGCTTGCCAACCGGTCCTCTCTGAAACGGGCCAACTCCGGCAGTCCATGAGCCGCCGTCAAGATGACGATTCTCCCCCCGGAGGACAGCCGCCCGAAGGCCTCCCCGAGTCCCTCCACCGTGTAGAGATAGTTCTCAATCTTGAGCTCGGATCCCAGGAATGATCCTGCCACCAGGAGCGGGGTGTCCGTGTTCGGGTAGTAGATGAGGTCGTAAAGCTTGTCCGTACTCCTCATGAAGTATCGCGCTTCGGTCACCTCCGTTGTCACCAGGGGATCACTGTAAATTCCGTGATTGTACGAGCTGAACTTGTTCGCCATGAGCTGGACCACCAGTGGGTCGATCTCCACCGCAGTGATGTCAGTGGCAACCTCGATGCCCCTCTGTTTGCCATGGAGATGGGCCATCTTGGCATACAAGAGGTCCAGCCCTGCCCCAGAGCCAAGGATCAGCACCTGCTGCGGTCTCTCCACATACGGGTAGCTCCCGATGAAGTTGGCAACCCGGGCGGGATCGTACCTGGGGATCTTTGGCACAGCCGTCCATATCTGTCCATTGTAGGCGATGGACAGCAGGTTGCGCCGGTCCTCATCGATCACGTCGATCCGTTCCAGGGACGACCAGCCCGTATAGACGATGCGGTGCCTGAGCTCTTTGATGCCTCCGGGCCCCGACGACCCGATAAACTCCCGGTACCTCTCCACGAAGGGATCAATGTCCCTTGCTAACAACGCCGAGAGGACGATTACGGCGAGGCCAGACGCTAGCAGTCCTCCCTTGCGCGGGAAGGCCAATAGCCCGGCCGACACAGCGAAGACCGCACAGGCGAGCAGCATCGCCCGGTTCACGCCCAGCAGAGGGATGAAGAGGAAGGTCCCCAACGTGATCCCCAGCGAGGCACCGATGAGGTCAGAGGCGTACAGGAGCCCGACTGCGTGAGCGTGGAAGCGGTTGGCCCAGTGTAGCGCGACGGTCAGGAGGTACCCGAAACAGACGAAGGGACTGGAAAAGAAGAGGCCGATCAGAAAGAGATTGGAGAGAGCCTGGTACAAGGAGTCAAATCGTAGGAGGCCGACGAGGGCGACCAAGGTCCCGAAGCCCTGGACGAAAGGCCACCAGTAGAGGCGTGGGCTCATCTCGGGGCGGTACCACGCCCACAGCGACCCGATGCCGGTCCCCAACATGAAGCTGAGGAAGACGATGGTGAGGACAATGCTCCAGGACGGGATGAGGAAGCTGATCTGCTTGAGTAAGCTGACCTCTAGCAGCGTGGTGGCAAAGGCGTTGGCGAAGAGGGCGCCAAGAAGGATGCCTGGACCAGTAGGCCTCATAGCTGCCTCCTTAGTCATCAGGGGTCGCGGCCCGGTGGACAGGAAGGGAAGGCGCGGCGTGCGGGCCGCGCCGCTCGCCCCGAGGCCGACCTTCGATCCTCAGACGTTGCAGAGCCGGTAGAGGCATCAGAAGCCACACGCCATTACGCCGACGCCGTTCCGCCTCTCGACCCTGTCGGCGGAAGAGCCCCTGAAGGGGGGCGTTCCGTCATACAAGCGCCACAGCCTGATCGGCCCTGGACGCGTATTGGGAAACGGGTCGCCGGTGACCCGCCAACCGGTTAGGTCCCGAATCCTATTGGGCCCCGTCGAGAATCGAGATCAGACCGCTGGGGCTCTGCCATCCTTGGACCGGCGAACTAGAAACAAATCGGGGGAGGTCCCATCGTGAGGAGGCCCTGGTGACATACCCCCCGCTCGCGCCAAAGGCCGCCAGGGTGCGGTGTTGATCGTGAAAAGCGAGGAACCATACCGTCCTCATGTAGTCGCTGGAATCCCCCCAGGGATACGCAAACAGGTCGGGCCAGGCGGGGTGAATCTTCTGATGGATATACTCCGCCGCCTGGTTCACCTCGCATTGGCACTCTGCATACGTATCAATGACGCTGAAGAGGCCCTTCACCTGATTCTCTTCGCAGACGACACTCACATCAGGATGATTGTGATCCCAACTGTGCGAATACACCCTCATGATGCCGGAGCTGTTAGCCTTTTGCCACCACCCATCCGTCATCCAATTCCTCCCGGAGAAATTCCGCGAATCGAGCTCCCGCCGCGCGCCCGGAGAGGCAATGACAAAGGACGAGGCGTGGAGGGTTGGCTGTGCGGAGTCGCCGAACTCTGCCTGAAAATCGCGTAGGATGTTGTAGAAGCTCCTTTGGGGGCCGTGCTGAGGATGGACGAGGTCATAGTAATCGAAATCCGACCCATCATCAAAGGTGATCGCCACCGACTTCTGAACCGTCGATTCGTTGCGCCGGCCCAACACCCACTCGACAACCCAGGAGAGCGGGATGATCCGAAACCCCTCTGCATGGATGGTTTTCAGATCGTGACGCAGAGCGATGTGGTCATTGGTCTCGTAGGTGTTGCCCAGTATCCTGTGCGAGTGATACACCAGCACCGGAACCTTGGACGAACGGACAGTCGATCTCGCCGCCATGCCACCCGAGGCCGCCAGGGTAAACCCCAGCGTCAACATGCCGATCGAGATGGCCCATCGCACCCCTGACCCCTTCACTGGAGACCTCATTCCGCGCGTCTGTCGTCGTGGGTGGCGGGCTCGGCGGTCCTGCTAGGGCAGAAGCCAGACCAGCAACTCATTGGCAACCAGGAGTCCCCGCTCCGTAATCTGCAGCCGCCCCCCGTTCAGACCAAGCCATCCATCATCCAGCAGACGGGCGACCCGATCGGAGGCGCCGAGGTCCTCGATGCCAAGCGTCTCTTTGAACGTCTGCAGGTCTAATCCGGCCCGCAACCGAAGGCCTAGCATCAGGCGCTCAGACCGCAGCGCCTCGGGTGTGAGCTGCTCGCTGCCCGCAACGGCGGTCCCCCGTTCCCGGATGGCGCGCAGATAGTTGGC
>CAZCMC010000173.1:0-4174 GCA_964499665.1 uncultured bacterium
GCCCGAGGCCAGCCAGGTTGACCGCTACCTCGAGGACGGCGCCGCACCCTTCGCAACTCTCTTGGGTCCCCGTCGGTTCGTATGTCCGGCCGCACCGAGGGCAGAAGAGTGACTCGATCTGTCCCATCAGTCCCGCCTCATCACGGTGACTCCCTCGATCATTGCCCCTGGCCTATATGGAATCCCTGGCCCTTTCGCGCAGGCCCCGTTGTAATTCAATCACGATCGATCGGATCCTCTGCTTGTTGGGATTAATGTCGAGCGCCCGTTCGAAGTATCGGATGGCCCGCTCAGGTTTTCCCAGTTTGAAATAGTTATACCCCAGGCCGCTGAGTGCTCCGAAGTGCATCGGATTTCGCCTGATCGCCTCCTCGCAGTCCGTGATCGATTTCTCGTACCGACCGGCCAGGTAGTAGGCTGTCGCTCGTCTGTTGTACCCTTCAGGGAACCCGGGCGCGCCTTTCACCACCTCGTCGAGCTTGGTAATCGCCTCATCCAACCGATCGCTCTGGATCAGGTGGATGCCCTCTTGGAGGAGGGCGTCGATTTGCGGATCGCCTGACCGGTTCCAGATCGCCCACAGGCTGTGTTCCGCGAGTTCCCGGACCACCTCATCGTCATCCTTCAGGGCATCGATAAGGTGTGGAACAGCCGAATCATCGCCCATATCCCCCAGCACTCCTGCGGCGTGCTGCCGCTCCTCTGAAGTCCCCTCTTGGAGCTTCTGGACGAGCGTCTCTTGAGTCGGCGTCTGGGCCTGCGCCGTCGCGATGATGGCCAGCACAAACGCGAGGAGGGCCGAGGCGGTCCTACCCCTCATTGAATCTCCTTCCTCGAGTACGCCTCGGCCATGGCGATTCGCTCGAGGACCGGAGGGTGGGTGTACAGAAACCAAACGATCGCCTTCGGGGGCTGAATGTCCGCCAGATTCGCTCGCGCAAGCTTGATCTCTGAAGCGATGAAGGCTTCGGGGTTATCAGTGAGGCGGAGTGATTCGAGGTCGGCTTCCCGCTCGAAGGTGCGGGAGATCGCTACCTGGATCGGCATGGTGACGACATTGAGGGCGGCGAAAAGAAGCAGCATCAACGGCAACGACACCACGTCGGCGGGATGAATAAAGCCAAACCGTCCGGAGCCAGCCGCGACACTGAGAAGGCGGGCGATCAGCCAGAGGGCTGCCAGCGTCGAGGCCGCGCCCAGAGCGATCCCCTTCCAGATGTGGTGTCGCCTCCAATGACCTAATTCGTGAGCCAGGACCAGCTCCACCTCTTCAGGCGTGGAGGTGGTGATCAGCGTGTCATACAGGACCACGCGCCGTGTCCCGCCCAGCCCGGTGAAGTAGGCGTTCGTCTTCTTCGTCCGGCGGCTGGCGTCCACCTCCAGAATCGACCCGGCCCGCAGGCCGGCCCGATCAGTCAGCGTGTGGATCCGCTCCACCAGGGCCGGATCTTGGACGGGTCGGAAGGTATGAAAGAGCGGGTCGATGAGGATCGGCGACAGTTCGGTCATCAGCGCCATCACCGCCACGATGACGGCCCAAGCCGGAATGTACCACCGCTCGGGGCTCCATCGGATCAGGGCGTAGAGTAGAATCAGCAGAGGGAGCATGATGCCCGTGCTGATCAGGGCCTGTTTCGCATAGTCCCATGCCCAGGAGCGGAAGGTTTGGGTTGAGAGGCCGAAGGCATGCTCTCGAAAGAAGTTGGCGTAGAGGCTTAACGGGAAGGTAGCTGCATAATACAGGAGACCCAGGAGGAGGCCGAACACCGCGATCGTCAACCACACGCGCCCGTCGGCGAGCGAGACGCTAAGATCACGGATCTTGGCAGCCAGCGGGGTAAGGGTCAGGACCGCGAATAGGCCCAGGGTCACCGCCAGCCGTAGAAAGACCAAGATGTACCGCCCCCGCGCGTACGCCCGTCCCCCCGCGATTTCCTCTGCGCTGAAATACTGTCGGGCCTTCTCGGTGGGTGAGGCGTGCACACCGGAGGCTGACGGCACCTTGGGAAGCGCTCGCTCTTCAAGCATGACGGTCGAAGCGGCAAGCGCCAGCAAGAAGAGGAGCCAGGACCATTGCGACAGCATGCAGGGCGGGCCTCGAGAGATGGTGACGCGCGTTAATTCAACATGCCCAGGAGTTTGTGCAACTCGATCCTGGCCGCGGGGTAATTCGGCTCGATGGCCAGAGCCTTCTTCAACTCTTTGATCGCCTCCTGGTACCTGCCCTTGCGCACCAGGACCCGACCCATGTTCATGTAGGGGTAGTGGCGGGGTTCGTATCGTTTGGCCACCATCGCCTTCCGGAGCCACGGGATCGCCTCATCGTACTCCCCCTTCTCGATCAGGTAGACTCCGATGTCATTATACGGATTGCCGAAGTCCGGATCGATATGTATGGCCGTCTCGCACTCCTTGATCGCCTCATCGATCCGCCCCTGAAAGCTGTACGCCCAGCCCAGGAAGGTATGGGCCTCGGCCGTCGGGTACATCTCGATGGAACGGGTGTACGCCGCGATCGCGCCCTCCAGATCCCCGTTCATCTGAAATCGGTATCCTTCCTTGAAATAGAATTCCGCCTGTTCAAGTCTCGCCCGATCCGCCATCTCTTCCCACCTACCTTTGCCTGGCACTTATCATTTCTTACTTCTCGGATCTCTTGTGCGACATCCGTAGGGGCGACCCGCCGGGTCGCCCCTACGTGCGGATCTGGGCGGATCGCCCATAGACGCCCTTTGGCCTGGTCGCGAAGCTGGCCAACCAGCGATCAAAATCATCGTTGTCTTTGCGTTCTGGGTTCTCTCGGTCGAGGTCCCACCGCAAGGGATTGGTGAGAATGTATTCTCTAATGCGGTTCAGAGAGTCTTCGTCACACACGATGTGTTCGTAATAATTTCGCTGCCAGGCGAAACTTGAATGTGCAAGGGCACGCATACGCTTTGTGGCGATTGATTTGAATTGCGCCATCATTGCGCCTATTGATCCAACCATCGGACCTGCAGGACGCCGTATTGTAGGGGCGACCCGCCGGGTCGCCCCTACGATGGTGGGTTCATTCCGGATCATAATAATCCCATGGAAATGATTGGGCATCACCACAAATTCATCCAATTGCACTTGCGGTCGAACGGCAGGTGTTTTCAACCATTCTTCCTCGACCATGCGTCCCGCCCCACTCAACATCATCCTCCCGTTCGTCACCTTGCCGAACACGGATTCGCGATTCTGCACGCAGACGGTGACGAAATAGGCTCCACTCTGCGAATAGTCGTATCCACGAAGCCGGGTGGAACGTCGATGGTGTTCTCTGGCGTCGTGGTTCACAATTGACCCTCCACGTAGGCTGTGGTCACCAACAGGTACCTCCCGTCTTGTGCCTATTGTGTAGCGTCGACCCGCCGGGTCCCCCCTACCACTGCTAGTCGTCGATGAAGGAATCGCGGAGAAGCCTGGATTGACGCTCGAAAGCCTGTCGGGGGTTCCGCGGGTCCTTCATGAGGGCGATCTCTTGGGTCAGGAGCCGGGCCAGGTGCATGGTGTGGGGCTCCGCTTTCTTGGCCTCTCGCTGGTAGAGCGGGTGATCCCTGTTCACGTAGACCACCGTCCCCTCGCTGAAGCACTCCGGGCCATCTTCACCGAAGTGGTCGAGGCAGCAAGAGATTCCCGACTGGCCAAACTTGAGCCGCCTGATGACGGCATCTGGTGTGAGCCGCTTCACTGTGGCTGTTTTCTTTCTCTTTTTCGCCTTCGGCACGACTGGCCTCTCCTGGTCCGTCCCCGCCTCAATCGTGCGCTCGCCGACGGTTCCGCGTGGAGAGGATGTGGCAGCCGCTCCGCCGATCCCTCCGGAATCGCCGATCGGGATCGCTCCGAATGGCGAAAAGTCAGGATTTCTGGTCAACGCCCTGGTGATCCTCTCGAGGGCCTCGTTCAGTGCGCGCGATGCCGCCCGCCGTTCCCGCTGGCCGGTGAGGCGGCCGAGGACGGCACGGACCTCCTCCATGACCTTCTGCATTGTCTGGTGAAAGGCCTGGTATTCGGGGGAATCGAGGACGAACCCTGAACGGTCGCTGGTAATCGGGAGGAAGTCGGCATTGACCTCGCCCCGGATTCGCGCCGCCACCTTTCCCCATGTCTCAGCCCCGAACAGCTCCCGACGGACCATCACCTGCTTGAC
>CAZCMC010000174.1:0-4166 GCA_964499665.1 uncultured bacterium
GTGCAGCCGCTCCATCTCCGCCAGGGAGGCGGGGCCGCCCGCCGGGCCGGAGGAGCTTTGAATGTTGGGCGGCAGGTCCTCCGGGCCGATCACATCTCCCGGAGTAAGGATCATTAGGCGTTCGATGGTGTTGGCCAACTCACGGACATTCCCCGGCCAGGGGTATTCCACGAGCAATCGGAGCGTTTCCGGAGAGACGGATTTCACCTTATGGCCGGTCACACGAAACCGCTGCAGGAAGTGCTCGACCAGAAGCGGGATGTCCTCCTTCCGCTCACGCAATGACGGCAGGGTCACGTTGACAACGTTCAGTCGATAGTAGAGATCCTCGCGGAACCGGCGCGCCCCAACCTCTTGGGCGAGCTCCTTGTTGGTGGCCGCGATGACCCGCACATCCACGCGATGCACCCGGGTGCCCCCCACGCGACGCAGCTCCCTGGTGTCCAGCACCTGGAGGAGCTTCGACTGCATGGCCGGGCTCATCTCCCCCACCTCATCCAGGAGGAGGGTCCCGCCGTCGGCCACCTCAAAGAGACCCTGCTTGGCGGAGGTCGCCCCGGTGAAGGAGCCCTTCTCGTGGCCGAACAGTTCGCTCTCCAGGAGCTGATCCTGAAACCCGCTGCAGTTGATGACGAGGAACGGTCCGGCAGCCCGAAGGCTCGCCGCATGGATGGCCTTGGCAACCAGCCCCTTCCCGGTCCCGCTCTCGCCCTGGATGAGGACATTGGCTTCGCTCGACGCAATCCGCCGCACGGTCTCGAAGAGGGCTGTGATGGCCCGGCCCTGGCCGATGATGACGGGGGCCGGCTCCCGCTGAGCGACCATCCGCCGCAGGGCGGTATTCTCTTGCTGTAGGTGTCGTCGCTCAGCGGCCCTCTGCAGCACCTCCTCCAATTCGGAGAGCTTGAAGGGTTTGGTCAGGTAGTCGTAGGCACCCAGCTTCATCGCCTGGATCGCGCTCTCGACATCAGGGTGCCCGGTCAAGACGACCACCTCGGCCGACGCGCCGGAATCGCGGATTCGGCGGAGCGCCTCCATCCCGCCTATCCCTGGCATCTTAAGGTCCAGGAGGACGACGTCGAAGTCGCGGGTCCGCAAATGCTCCAGCGCGTCTTCCCCACTTTCTGCGCTGGTGACCAGATACCCCGCCCGCGGCAGCTCCTTTTCCATGAGGAGCCGGGTCGGTCGCTCGTCATCGACGACGAGCACGCGAATGGCACTGGCCCGTTCACCCTTCTCACGCACGTCAGCGGCCCTCCTGCCCCCCTTCAGCGAGAGGAAGGCTGACGGTCACGACGGTCCCTTCCCCGATCCCGCCGCTCCGGACCTCAATGGAGCCTTGGTGTTGCTCGACGATGCTCTGACAGACGGCAAGACCCAGGCCCGTTCCCTTCCCCACCTCCTTGGTCGTGAAGAATGGATCGAAGACCTTCGGGAGGTCTTCCGGCGAGATCCCGCTCCCCGTATCCGACACCACCACATCCAGCCAGTGTTGCCTCAGGCGACGCCCACCCTCTTCCCGCCGACGACGCGCCTCGATTCGTACCTCCCCACCGCCCTCGATCGCATCGAGCGCATTCGTCAACAGGTTGAGGAATACCTGCTGGAGCATCTGGGCATCGGCGTACACCTGACATCTTTCAGGGAATGGATCCACGACGACCCTCTGGTTCGCGAGGCTGGCTTGCCGCTGGACGAAGGAGACCGCGTTGGCCACAACGGTGGAGATATCGATCAGGTCGAAAGCGGGCTCGCGCTGCCGGGCGAAATCGAGGAGACGCCGGACAATGGCCGCCGCGCGAGCCACCTCCTGTTGGATGGTCGTCACATATTCCTGAAACTCTGCAAGTGCCGACGGCTGTGTCACCCCGTCCGACCCAACACGTCGCTGAAGGGCCTCCGCGAAACCCGCCACCGAGGAAAGGGGATTGTTAAGCTCATGTGCCAGACCTGCCGCCAGCCGGCCGAGCGAGGCGAGCTTTTCCTGCCGCACCAGCAACTGCTGCGACTGCTTCAGCTCGTCGTACGAGCGCCGGAGCTCCTCATACAGGCTGGCGTTCTCGAGGGCGATCGCCGCCTGGGCGGCCAACGTGACGGCCAAGGCCTTGTCCCTTTCGCCGAACTCTTCCGCTCCCTGCTTCTCCGTCAAGTAGAGGTTTCCGAGCACCTTTCCCTTCGAGACGACCGGCACGCCGAGGAAGGATCGCATTGGAGGGTGGTTGGGAGGGAAGCCGTGAGCCCTTGGGTCTTTCGTCAGGTCCTTCAGACGGAGCGGCCTGGCCTCGTGCACCAGGACGCCCAGGACGCCCTTCCCCACCGGCAGAGGGCCGATCGCTCGCTTCGTCTTCTCATCAATCCCCGCCGTGATGAAGCGGCTGAGGCCGCCCTTCCCATCCAGGACACCGAGCGCCGCATACCGGGCATTCACCAACTTGCAGGCCATGTTGGCGATCCGCTGCAAGACCGTCTCGATGGAAAGCTTGGCACTGAGGATCATCCCGGTTTTTACGAGCGTCCGAAGCCGGTCCACTTCTCCCTTGCCGGTCTTCTCCTTCTCGTCCACGAAGGCGAGCGCGACGAGCGCCACCAGGCGATTCACTGACGGAGAATAGACGTCCAGGACCCTGGCCAGCCGCCGCATCCGACCCTGATACCTCTTGACGAGGGATCGTACGAACAGATCGCGAAGGGTGAGGAGGGCGTCGAGGATCTGCTCAGCGGTCATCCCTCCCAGCACAGCCTGCTTCGCCACGAATCGTGCATTGGCGAGTCCCGCTTCGTGTTTCCCGGTTTCCAAACAGACCACGCAGGCCACGCTGCTGTCGTAGAGCGCCATCGACTCCCGCTCGACCTCCCGCGGGGCAAGGCCCTGGAGGAGGCCCTTCGCCCTCATCTCCTGGACCCACTGTCGCCGCAGCAGATCGCGCTTCTCCCGGAAGTGACTCACCAGCTCGTCGCGTAGTCTGTCATGTCCTTGAGCCATGCTCACACCGTGTCTTCTACGCGCATTCTCCCTTTCGTGGTACGAACTGTCAAGCGCCTCCACGGTTTTGCTCTCGGCAATCTCACTCACTCTATCCTTTCACGGGGCCCAGCGCACCCGAGCGTCAAGGCCACGACCGTCGTTGACATCTCCTCGCGCGGTCTCTATGCTCGTGTTCGCAACGGAGAACAGGGGGGGAGATGAAACTGATCGAGCGAGTGATCGGCAAGAGGGTGGTCTACGCCGGGAACTATCTTTCGACGGAGCAACACACAGTGATCTTGCCTGACGGGCGAAGGGCGATCAGGGATATCGTCCGTCCGCCGGACGCCGTCGCGGTCGTCCCGATCGACGAAGACGGTTTGATCTACCTCGTGCGGCAGTATCGATCGGCGATCCGTAGGGCTACCTACGAGATCCCGGCCGGCATCATCGACGAAGGCGAACGGCCGGCCACCACCGCTCGCCGCGAATGCGAGGAGGAGATCGGCCTCCGCCCGAGGCGACTGATCAAGCTCTGTACCTTTTATTCAGCCGTTGGATTCTCCACCGGGTCGATTCAACTCTTTATGGCCCAAGGCCTCACCGCGGGCCGGCGAGCGCACAGCGACGCCACAGAATTCCTGCAAGTCCATGTGATCCCATTCGAGCAGGCCCTCCGCTGGGTGTTGACCAACAGGATCGTGGACGCCAAAAGCATCCTTGGAATCCTTTGGGCCAGGCAACGGCTGGAGCCGGGAACATCAAGGGATCGGCGGCGGACGGTCAGAAACCGGCCTGACCGAACAGGGCCAACTTCCAGCCCTGACCAGTAACTCGGTCCTGGAATGGCCTAGCAAGCCCGGCGCCAATTCGGGCACGTTCGCATCGCTCAGCATCAGCGCCGCAGGTAATCTCGCGCTGTCACACGAAGCACAACGACTCCCGCAAACCGCACCCCGCACTCCCCTATTAGCGCCCCAAAAACTCCAGGATGGCCTGGTTGGTCTCGTCGGGGTGTTCCCACATCGACATATGACCGCTTCCTTTGATCACGAGCAGCTCGGAGCTTTTGATAAGCGTGTGGAGTGTTTTGCCGACCGACACAGGAAACACCTCGTCTTGTTCGCCCCAGATAATCAGCGTAGGTGTCGAGTATGGGGACATCGTTCACCTGGGATGTATGGGGACATCGTTCATGATG
>CAZCMC010000175.1:0-4124 GCA_964499665.1 uncultured bacterium
TTCCAGGCGATGCTGAATACTGGGGAAAGCGCGCGATTGCCTTTCGGATCGTTAGACGGTCTTCGGGCAACGGGACTGATTCCGGTGGGGGCCTACTGACGTGGATCGGGGAACCGGACGGGTCGGGGGCCGGTCAGAGATGAGAGAGGAGGTCTCGATAACGGCTCAGACGCAAGCGGTCGGCCAACACGATGACGACTTGGCCGCGATCGAGAGGGCCTCCGCTGGGGACGGCGATGCCTTCGAGGTGTTGGTTCGGAAGCACCTAGCCTCGGTCTTCACTTTGGCCTACCGAATGTTGGGGGATCGCGCCGAGGCCGAGGAGATGGCGCAGGAGATCTTCCTCAAGGCCTTCCGCGCGCTGAAACGATTCGAGCGGAAGTCAAGGTTCTCAACGTGGCTTTACAGTATCGCCACGAATCACTGTCTGAACCAGTTGGAGTCGCGCCGGCGCCGCCCCCGACTCCAGGAGCTGAACAGATCAGCACGAAGGGAAGGAAACCCTGGCCCTCTCCTGGATCAAGTTGCCGACCCCACGGCCGGGGCCGATCAGGCCTTGGAACGAGCGGATCTACAGCGGCTGGTCCAGGAGCAGCTCCTCACGCTGACCCCCGAGCACCGCTCCATCTTGGTGCTACGCGATATTCAGGGGCTTACCTATGAGGAGATCGGCGAGATCCTTAGGCTTGAGCCCGGCACAGTTCGGTCTCGCCTCCACCGGGCGCGGATGGAGCTGAAGGAGCGGTTACAACCGTATCGCTGAGCGACCGATGAACTGTTATGACGCAAGTGCCCGATTCTCGGATCTGCGTGACGGCCGCCTGAGCGGCGTGGGACGAACAGAGCTGGAGGGACACCTCGCCATCTGTCCGGCCTGCCGGCGGGAGTGGGCCCATTTTCAGGGGACGATCGAAGCGCTCCATGGCCTGACTCCTGTCGAGCCGAGTCCCGGGTTTGCCGCGCGGGTCCGGGCGCAGATCGAGACTCCGCTGTGGCACCGCCGCCTGGTGCGTCGGCTCTTCGTTCCCTGGCAGGTCAAGCTGCCGCTTGAGGCGGCGGCGCTGGTCCTGTTGGCCATCGGTACCGTTCTCATCTATCAACGCTCGCCCGAGATGCGGCAAGTGGTCGAGCGTCCCGGGCCGCAGCAGCCCGCCGTTCCCGTTGAGCCGGAGCGGCGCGACGCTGCGCCAGATCTGACGCCGGCGTACAAGAAGGCACGGGAGGGAAAGCTAAGCCAGCAGGTCGGGCCTTTGATGCGCGGTGCTTCAGGATCTCGAGCAGATGAAGTCGCGCCTCAAGCCAAGGCCGACCTTGACACATCGGTCGGTGCCGTGGTCAGAAAGCCGACGCCCCCCGAAAAGTCTCCCCTTGCCGCTCCCTCCCCACCACCGGCCGGTGCCCCCGCAGACCGCCGAGAGACTCTCCTCCCATCCTCCCCTCCTTCTCAGTCTGAGGCCCGGCCGGTCGCGCCTCGCGAGGCCGAGGAATCGACTCAGGCGCTCTCGGCTCCGGCGCCTCCTCCGGCGCCGCAACCCTTCCGAATCATGACCCTTCGGACTCGGGATGTGGCAGTCGCTGAGGAACGGGTCCGCGAGTGGGTCCAACAGGCCGGCGGTCGATTGCTCGATCCGTCGCCCGCTGGCGAGGCAATCCCATCCGGCCAGCGCACGCTCTCCCTGGTCATTCCCACTCCGGCGGTTGCGCGCCTCGATGCCCTGCTCGCCGAGCTGGGTCAACTGTTCGGGAAAGAACAGGAAGTGCCACGCTCCAACGAAGCGCTGATCTCCCTCACCATCTCGCCCAAGTCGCCTCCTCCGGCCAAAAGCGAATAACTCCCTCCTCGGGGGCTTTTTGTCGCCGCACCTGGCCTCGGTCGCATATCGGGTGCGGATGATCTGGTGAAATGTGGCCGGCAATGGGTTCAGCGGGCGAAGAGGCTCCCGCGCCGCAGGAGTCGAGAGTCCTTCGCACCGCCTCGGCGGGACCAGCGGATCAGCAGCCACAGGCAGAGGACAAGCTTCATCGAGTCCAGAGATGTATAGGCGAGGTGAAGCCTCCCGAAGCGCGCCAGGGCGGGTGGCGCCGGGCTGCGGGGGAGGAAGTCGAGGCTCCGGCCAAGCGGGACGATGAGCCAGTTGAGCACCAGCAACGCGACGGCGAGCGCGAGGATCACTGCTGCACCGATCACGCCCGTGCGGTCCAGCGGTCTGAGGCCGAGGGCGCCGGCCAGGACCGCCGCGCCGAGGAGGATCTGGATGAGACCCCAGGCTCTGAAATAGAGTCTATTCAGCTCCGAAGAGAGGTAGCGGAGGACGACGCGCGTCTCATCATGCCCAAGTGGGGCGATGGCGCGCGAAAGCTCGGGGGTTGGCCCCGACAGCAGGCGGTCGATCGTGCGGAAGTTCTGCGTTGCCACCCCTGCGAGGATCAGGGTGCCCGCGATCCATCCTCCCAGCAGGGCTATCAACAGTGCTCTCATCATTCCCATCTCTCCCGTTTCCTCTGTGAGAGGTTGAACATCGGCGTTATGGTTGAGCTCGAACACCGCCGCCGTAATAGAGGAGGCAGCCCGCGACGACGCCGACTATGCCCAACATCTGTGTGGGGCGGGGGCACAGCACCATGCTCACCGCGCACAACAACACGGGAGGCGCGCTCAGCAGCGCAAGTCCGGCGACACCGCCGGGGATTCGATACGGACGGTGCATGTCCGGTTCGCGGATACGCAGGTAGATCAGCGCGGCGAACTCCAGGATCAGGGCGAGGGCGTACAGCCACATGTCGATTTTCAGCAGTGCAACGAAGGGCCCCGTCTCATGCTCGGCCTGCGCCGCCCAGCCGATCAGGAGCGCGCAGCCGATGCTGTTCAGAAGGATCGCCGCCCACGGCGTCCCGTAGCGCGGATGGAGTCTCGCCAGCGGAGCGGGCAACATGCGTCGCATCGCCATGGCATACGGCACGCGCGAGGAGGTGAGCAGCAACGCGCTGAACAACCCCATCGCCGAAACCAGCCCGCCCATGGCGAGCCATGCGCCGAGCCCGGCTCCACCGATCTGCTGAGCCACCTCTGGAAAGTAGCCCGCCTTCCACTTCGACCAGTCCTGGCTGGCGCTCACCCCAACAGCCACCGGCAGCAGATACGCCATCAGCACGATCGCCACGACAGTGACCATGGCCCTCGGATACGTGCGGTGCGGCTCGTTCACCTCGCCGCCACAACAACCGGCATTGTCCCATCCGCTGTAGTTCCACAGCATCACACTCAACAGGGTGCTCCACATCTCCGGACGGCCGGCGGTGGATTGCTGCAAGAACCACACCGATGGCCTCAGGTGCGGCATCCCCAGCAGGACCATCACTGCGAACGGCGCGAGGACGAGCAGCGTGAACAGCACAGAGCTGAACCCGATGACCTGTGCGCCGCGCACATTCAGACATGCGACCACCGCAATCATCGTCAGGCAGACGAGCCAGAACTGCACGGAGGTCATCCGGGGAAACCAGAACCTGAGGTATTCCGCGAACATGACCGGGTAGAGCGCGTTGTCCGCAAAACTACACAGCCAACTCCACCACCCCTCCTGGAATCCCCAGAATCGCCCGAACGCGCGCTCCACCCAGACCACGAAGCCGCCATCCTCAGGCATCGCTGCGGTCAATTCGGCGGTCATCAGCGCCATCGGCAGGCTCCACACCCAGGGCACGACGAGAATGGCCAGCAGCGCCCACGCCGGACCGGCCGCACCTACTGCGTCTTCGAGGCCGTACGCTCCACCCGCGACGCAAAAGAAGGTGATCCCAACGAGTGAGGCGAAGCCGAGCGTGCGCGGGGGAGCAAGAGCCACGGCCTGTGTGTCCTCAGGCACACTCCCGGAGGTCGGCATTCGTTCATCTTACGCGGGGCTCCAGAAGGGGTCAAGCACGAGTCGCTTGAATCCCCGGCCCGAACAAGTTCCCTTGTCAAGATCTCCCCGAGCGATTACCCTAGAGGGAAGGGAAGAGTCATCCCACGCTGATGATCCAATACAAACGCGTTAAGTGAGGTGTCATTCTGAGTCCTTCGCTCCCGGTCATTCTGAGCCCTTCGGCCCTGAGCGGACCTCAAGGGCTGGCTCCGCGAAGGG
>CAZCMC010000176.1:0-4115 GCA_964499665.1 uncultured bacterium
GATTTCGTGTAAAGGGACTGCAATGGCGGGGATCGAGATCTCGCGCGCGACCCTTATGTCCTTGCTCTGGTGATGGTGTTTGCGGCGCTGACGAAATTCGGGTCTTCCGGAAATCGTGTGGGTTCTTGGAAGGACGTGGCTGGTTCCCAAGGGAGTCCCCTCCCCCCGATTGTTACTGTCGGGGGGAGGGGGTGGGGAGGTAGAAAGCTGGTCGGCTTACACGAACCACGGCTCTCTCGCGAGACACAGCCTCTGGTGCCTCTACCCCTCCCTGCCTCCCCTTACAAAGGGGAGGAAACTGGATGGCGCCCACACAAAAGCCTGAAGAGCCCGAAATTCTAAGGGGGGGCGGCGACCGCTCAAGACCGGTGGGATGGCGATCGGTTGCGATGCTCGTGCTGACACTGATCCTCGCCGGAGGGTGTGTGGAGCCGCTGGAGAAACGTTTTATTTTCTTTCCCTACAACACGATCGAGGAGACGCCTCGTGCGTTTGGCATGGCGTATGAGGACATCTACTTCACGGCCGAGGATGGTATCAAACTCAACGGTTGGTGGATTCCCGGGACCGGGTCGCCCATCACCCTTCTCTGGTTTCACGGCAACGGCGGCAACATCAGTCACCGTCTTGAGAGCATCAAGCTCCGCCGTGATCGGTTGGGGGTCAATATCTTTATCTTCGACTACCGTGAATACGGGAGGAGCGAGGGAAAGGTATCAGAGGAAGGGACCTATCGCGACGGCAACGCTGCCTTCCGCTATTTGCGGGGTCGTCCGGGTCTGGATCCGGACAAGATCGTCTTCTTCGGTGAGTCACTCGGAAGCGCCGTGGCGGTCGAAATGGCCATCCGGCACGGCGGCTGCGCCGCCCTGATCCTGGAATCGCCCTTCCTCTCCATCTCAGCGATGGCGAGAGTGAGCTTTCCTTTTCTCCCGGTTGGTCCGCTCCTTCGGACCAAGTACGACACCATATCGAAGATCGGGAAGGTGAGGGCCCCCATCCTGATTGTTCACGGGGAATTCGACGAGATCGTTCCCTTTGACCAGGGCCGGCGCCTCTTCGAGGCCGCGCCAGAGCCGAAGGAGTTCTACACCATCAGGGGAGCTCATCATAACGACACCTACTTGGTCGGCGGCAAGGCCTACCTGGATGCGTTGGGCCGATTCCTTCGTAGACTGAGCCCGGATGGCCAGCCACCACGAGTGTGAGCCACTGAAACCGCGGATACCCTTCTGTATGATCGGCCTCACGTGACCGTGACCCGCAGGTAGAGGTCTCCGCGAGTCCCCTCCGGGCCCAGCAATCCCTTCCCTTTCAGCCGCAGTCGTGTCCCGGATCGGATCCGAGCAGGGATCGTGACCATCAGCTCTTCCAACTGATCGCCCCTCATGAAGGCGACCCGCTTCTGGGCGCCGGAGGCGGCCTCCTGAGAGGTGATTGTCAGGTGGTATCGAAGGTTCGATCCGCGGGCGGCGGGATCCTCCCCTCCCGACAGCATCTGCCTCATCCAGGCGAACCCCGCTTTGATTCCACGCCCGATGGCCGGGAGAAGCCCGTGTGATTCGCCCTCGTCCAATGCCGTCCCGTCTTTCGTGCGTTGCACCTTCGATCTGCCAGGTCCGGGGTCAACGGCCATCCGGGACATGCGTCGGCGTAAGACGCCGATTGGCGCGCCGATGAAGACACCCCCGAAGAGAAACCCGCGCCCCCCGAAGAAGACCTTGCGAACGAAGGCGTCGTCGAACCTGATGCCGGCCCTGGCAAATTCGCGGTTCATCTCCTGGAAGATCAACGACAGGTCGGGATTCTTGAGGAGGTCCCTGAAGATCTCTTCCTGAGAGTATCCAAACCCGCCCGTCGTCCCTCCGGTAGTGCCCTCAGCCTGTCGGGAAACATCGTACTGCTGCCGCTTCTGCTGATCCATCAAGACGGCGTAGGCCTCGCTGATCTCCTTGAAGCGCTCCTCTGCCTTGCGATCTCCCGGGTTCTTGTCGGGATGATATTGTAGTGCGAGGCGCCTGTAGGATTTCTTCAGCTCCTCGTCCGTCGCCGCTTCCGGGACGCCGAGAATGGCGTAATAGTCCTTTCCTGTGTGACGCTGTCGAGCCATTCCTACTTCTCCAGTCGCTTGACGAAGTCCTGCATCTTCTTGCGGTCTACCTGTTAGCTTTTCAGGTGCGTTGCAAAAAAACCGAGGACACGGGTCCAGGCGTCCTTCGCCTCGACCGGCCGATAGACGTCCTTCCTGGTGTCGTTGAAGAACGCATGGGGCGCGCCGGGGTAAATCTTCACCTCTCCGGCCTTGCCGTACCGCTTCAGTGCCTCCTGGAGCCGATTCACGTCTGCCGTCGTGATCCAGCCATCGGCATCCCCATAGATGTAGAGGACGGGGCAGGCAAGGTTCCTCAGCAGCTCCGGCGGCGACGGGACTTGACCATAGAAGGGGGCAGCCGCCTTGATCCCCAGGCCATGGCAGGGTAGGAGCAGGGAATAGGTCCCACCCATGCAGAAGCCAACGACCCCGAGCCGCTCACGATGCACCCCATCGACATCCTTGAGGTGCGCAAGAGTAGCCTGGAGGTCCTTGAGGGCCTGCTCTTCCTTCAATGAGCTCATCAACCGGCCGGCCTCATTCGGATCGGCTGTGACCTTGTGACCGAGGCAGGAGTAGAGGTCGGGAGCCAGCGCGACATACCCCTCGCGGGCGAAGCGGCGCGCAATGTCCTTGATATGCTCGTTCAACCCCCACCACTCCTGGATCACGATCAGGCCGGGATATGTCCCCTTGGCCTTGGGCCTGGCAAGGTAAGCTTCCATCTGGATATAACCGCTCTTGTAATGGACTGTAGAAGTCGTCAACATCTCATCCTTCTTGTCTGCCTGCTCCGCCATGGCCACATCTCCTCTCTTCGAACACAGGTGGTTCCTGGCACGGGAGCGATCCCGCGCTACAAGTAATTCGCGATGTACTCCTTGATCGCATCCTGCGTGCTGCGGAATGCCAGCTCTCCCCACGGGATCTGCGCAGGGGCGAACGCCTTCGCATCGAGCGATTCATCCTTCGCCTGAAGCTGGCCCCCGATCACCTGGGCGGCATAGGCGATGATCACGACCGCCGAATCCTCGTACGAATAGACGTTCAGGAGTCGGTCGATCTTGACCTCGAGGTTCACCTCTTCCCGGGTTTCTCGGATCGCCGCCTCCTCCACCCGTTCACCTTTATCGACGAAGCCGCCGGGGAACACCCACTTGCCGTATGAGGGCGCGATGGCGCGCCGGGCCAGGACGATGCCGCCATCTAACCTAAAGAGGGTGCCGGTGGCCACCTTCGGGTCCTGATAGTGCACGAAGGAGCAACTCACACAGGCCGCCAGGTTCGGTCCACCCGGCTTTACGCGCCTTGGCCTCAGCACCTCTCCGCATCTCGGGCAGAATCGGAATGGGGCATCAGACGCGTGAAGGTGACCCTGGCCGTGTCCGGTATCCGTGCCCACTCTACTTCCCCCTCCATGCGGCGTTCAAGCGAATAGTCTCCAGGACGATCTCCGCAGATTGCTCCGGACCAGCTCCGGCAATAGGGACTTCGGGCGATCGCGCTGAATCATCTGGCGGAGCTGGAAGCGTCGTCCACGGCCTGAGCGATCCGCTCCAGAATCACCTCGCCGAGCTTGGGATGGACGCCCAGCGGCTTGGTGATCCGGAAGGCGACCCCGGGGTGGTGGTTGGCCGCTTCCTTTACAAGGTGAGGGATGTTGGTGGTGACGTGTAGCCCTGGCCCAAGGAAATAGGGGTGAACGATCACCTCCTCTGCGCCATCGGCGACGCAGGCGTCGAAGCCTTGCTGAATGGTCGGCTCGCCCAGCTCCATGTGGGCGTAATGCACGATGCCGAGGCCGAAGCGCTGCTGCATCATCCTGGCAATTTCCTGGACCAGAAGATTCGATTCCTTGCGCCGGCTGCCGTGGTCAACGATGAGAAGTGCTTGTTTCATCTTCACCTGGCCGTCATGTGGCGGCGGGGAAGAAGGGCGCCTCCTACCCGGCCTTTACCGAGAGCGAAAACAATTCATTATACTATGCAGGGTGATGACTGACAATCCTGGGATCGAGCAGGAC
>CAZCMC010000177.1:0-4111 GCA_964499665.1 uncultured bacterium
CTCTTCAAAAGGACTGGCTGGCCTGCCCCCACTGCGGCCTGAAGATCGAGGCAAAGCCTGGGGCATAGCCCCAGTTCCAGGTTTCAAGTTCCGGGTTCCGGGTTCCGGGTTCCGGGTCGAATCAGAGATTGCGTTCATAGATGATGCGCAGACCGGTCAGCGTCAGGAGCGGGTCCACGTGGTGGATGAGCCGTGATTCGCTCAGGATCAGGTGTGACAGGCCACCGGTCGCGATCACGACCGGTTCCCCTCCCATTTCCTCCCGCATCCTCGTCACTATCCCCTCCACCAGGCCAAGATAACCGAAGAAGAGGCCGGCCTGCATGCTGGCCACCGTATTCTTTCCCACCACAGATTTGGGCTTGGCGATATCAATGCGCGGCAGCTTCGCTGTCCGCTCGAACAAGGCTTCAGCCGCAATCCCGATTCCGGGAGCGATAATACCCCCTATATACTCCCCTCTGCCCGACACCGCATCAAAGGTAGTGGCTGTCCCGAAATCGACCACGATGGCGGGGCCCCCGTAGGCCTCGAAGGCGGCGACCGCATTCACGATCCGGTCGGCGCCCACCTCGCGCGGGCTGTCGTACAGGATCGGCATGCCTGTCTTGATCCCCGGCCCGACGACCAGGGGCGCGATTCCAAAGTAGCGGTGGGCCATCTCCTCCAGGGAGGACTGAAGCGGCGGGACGACCGAAGAGATGATGACTGATGAAATCTTATCGAGCGCCACCCCGGCGAGGTCCAGAAGGCTTTTGATCAGTATCCCATACTCGTCCCCGGTTCCATCGCGGCGGGTGGCCAGGCGCCAGTGGATCCGGAGCTCCTTGCCCTCGAACACCCCCACCACAGTATTGGTATTCCCAACATCCAGCGCGAGCAACATGGGGGATTATCCCGTGAGTGTGACGTCGCCGGCAATCAGGCGATGGAGCTGTTGGTCGGCGTCCCGGATCAGCAGAGCGCCAGCGTGATCCAGATCGACGGCAAGTCCGCACAACTGCTGATCACCCGATCGAGCTACCACTTTCTGACCCAGCGTCAGGCAACGCTGCCGCAAACGCTCAATGATGGGAGCGAGGCCCTCCGACAGAAAGCAGTTATACCATCGGTCGAGGCTCTCACAGAGCGATCGGATCATCGCGGTCCTATCCACGAGGTGTCCCGTTTCGATCCGAAGCGAGGTGGCGGTGTGTTGTAGCTCGCCTTCGAAGTTCCCCTCGGTCTGATTCACGTTGATCCCTATCCCGAGAACGACATAGTGAAGATGGGAGGCCTCGGCCGCCACCTCGCCCAGGATCCCGCCCACCTTTCGCCCTCGAACGATCAGGTCGTTCGGCCACTTGACCCCTGCAGCAAGGCCTGTCACCTCCTCGATGGCCTCTGCCACCGCCACGGCTCCCAGGAGCGTCAGAGACGGGGCGTCGTGCGGCTGGATCGCCGGCCTGAGGATGACAGAGAGATACACGCCCACACCAGGAGGCGATGTCCAGGACCGACCCATCCGCCCACGCCCGCGCTCCTGGGCGTCCGCGATGACCACCGTTCCCTCCAACGCGCCGCGGACGGCCAACGCCTTTGCCTCATCGTTCGTGGAATCGACCACGTGGAGCAGGTGGATGACCTGACCGATCCTGCGCGTGACGATGCCGGACCTGATATCCGCCTCGCTCAAGGGCGCGGCGATCTCCTGCGAAACCTGACCAGCCACTGTGAAGGTTCCCTCCTATCGCGCCATCGCAGCCAACCGCTCCAGATGCTGGACCAGCTTTGCCTTCGCGTCCAGAAGCCGCGCATGGCCATCTTGCTCTTTGGCGACCACCTCTTCCGGCGCCTTCGATAGGAACCCGGAGTCACTCAGTTTCTTGGCGACCCTTGCCAGCTCCTGCTCCACCTTCTCCAGCTCGCGCCGCAGCCTCTTCTGTCTGGAGACAATGACCGATGGATCGTCCACCGGCAGATGCACCTCGATGCCCTCCACAAACGCCACCGCAGCGCGCGAAGGACGATCCACGTGCTGGCCATAGGTTACTCCCGACGAGCGAGCCAGCGACGCGAGGTAGGGCAGGATCGCGCCGATCGTTCTGTCATCCATGTCGGAGGGGGTTCGCAGGATCAACTGGATCGATCTATTGGAGGCGATCTCCAGGTCCGAGCGAAGGTCGCGCGCGGCCCGCGTCAGCTCCATCAAAAGAGCGAACGACACTTCCGCGTCGGGGGCGCGGCATGCGGGGTCGGCCGTGGGCCAGTCGGCCACCATCAGGCTACTCCCACGGTGGGGGAGTTGCTGCCAAATCTCCTCTGTGATAAACGGCATGAATGGGTGCAGCAGGCGCAGCGCCGTGTCCAGACCATGGAGTAAGAGGGCAACCCCCGCCCGCTGCTGTTCCTTCGGGGCATCTGAATTGAGACGAGCTTTCACAATCTCCAGGTACCAGTCGCAGTACTCGTGCCAGAGGAACTGATAGAGGGCCGAGGCCGCCTCATTGAACCGATACCCTTCCAGCTCCTCGGTCACGGCCCCGATCAAACCCTGGAGCCGGCTCAGCAACCAGCGGTCGGCTAGGTCGAGGGCTAGATTGCTGAGGGGTTGAGAAGTAGCGCCCACCACGGAGAGGTGCCGCGAGAGAAATTGATAGGCGTTCCAGAGTTTATTACAGAAGTGACGATACCCCTCGATCCGCTCCTCCGAGAGCCGAACGTCTCGCCCCTGAGCCGCCAGGGCGGCCAGCGTGAAGCGCAGCGCATCGGCCCCATATCTGTCGATGACCTCCATGGGGTCGATCACGTTCCCCTTTGATTTCGACATCTTCTGCCCCTCGGCGTCGCGCACCAGGGCGTGAATGTAGACGTCTCGGAACGGGACCTCGCCCATGAACTTGAGTCCCACCATGATCATCCTGGCGACCCAGAAGAAGATGATGTCGAAACTGGTGACGAGAGTCGAGGTCGGATAAAAGCGCGAGAGCAACTTGGTCTGTTCCGGCCACCCCATGGTCGAGAAGGGCCAGAGGGCCGACGAGAACCAGGTATCAAGGACATCGGGGTCCTGGATCAGGTCTTTCCCGCCGCAGCGCGGGCAGCTCGCGGGTTTTTCCAATGCCACGATCGGCTGCGCTTCCCGAAGGATGATGGGCTCGCGGGGCTTCACCTCCTCTATGATTCCCAGCCCCGCGCTTGTCCCTCCTCCGATCACGACATAGTCCCTATTGCACCGCTGACAGTACCAGGCCGGAATCTGGTGTCCCCACCAGAGCTGCCGCGAGATGCACCAGTCCCTAATGTTTCGCATCCACGCGAAGTAGGTATTCTCCCAGTGTTTTGGGACAAACCTGACCCTTCCCTCCTCCACCGCGCGGATGGCCGGCTCAGCTAATGGCTGCGTCCTGACGAACCACTGCGTCGAGATGAATGGCTCCACCACAGTTTTGCAACGATAGCACTTCCCGAGAGCATGTTGGTGGTCTTCGACCTTGACCAGGGAACCCCGCTCCCGTAACCAGCGCACCACCACCTCGCGGGCCTCCGCCACCTTTTTGCCCGCGATCTCGTCATAGAGGGAACGATCCATTTGCGCCTCCATTGCCGGATCCGAGATCGCTCCCTTCTCATCGAAAATCGCGATACGGTCTAGGCCGTGGCGTTCGCCGGCTTCGAAGTCATTAAAGTCGTGTGCCGGGGTGACCTTCACGGCGCCGGTCCCGAACTCCTTGTCCACGAGGATCGAGTCGCCCACAATCGGGATGGTTCTAGCGGTCAGAGGGAGCTTGACGCGACGCCCGATGAGATGATTATACCGAGCGTCCTCCGGGTGGACCGCGACAGCGGTGTCAGCAAGCATCGTCTCTGGCCTCGTCGTGGCCACGATGAGCGGCGTCGCGGGATCATCCGCTAGGGGATACCTGATGTAATAGAGCAGCCCCTTCGTTTCTTCGTGCGCCACTTCGATATCCGACAGCGCCGTCCCGCAGCGAGGACACCAGTTGATCAGTCGTTCGCCCCGATAGATCAGGCCGTCTTCATAGAGACGCACAAACGCCTCCCGGACCGCTCGCCGGCGCGGTTCGTCCATCGTGAACGCTTCCCGAGCCCAATCGCAGGAAGCCCCAAG
>CAZCMC010000178.1:0-4062 GCA_964499665.1 uncultured bacterium
GTCTTCGTCCTTCACTTCAACGTTGCGGACGAGGTCCGCTTCGGCGATCAGTTTGTCTCCATTGAAACCTTCCTGGGACGATGGCTCGCGGGGGATGACCGGATGGTTGTGTACGACCGCTCGCATGGTCTTCGCTTTTCCGATCACGACACAGAGGCGCTCTTTCGGAAGGTCACCGGCTTTACTCAGGAAGCCGAGGCGGCGAAGCGCCGCGCCCTCACGGCCCTGGGCCAAGCCGTCCCGCCGGAGCGTGAGCTGCCGACCCATCCCACCAAGGTGCTCTCCCTCCTCGAGACAGCGATCCGCTCCGGCTGCTTCGGCGCCAGGGAGGGGCCTGCGCTCCTGGTCCTGATCGGCTACGCCGAGACGCTCGTTCCCGATGCCGAACTGTCCTCCATGAGTGATGACGATCGGACCAATCTTGTGACCTTCCTCCGCTGGGCCGCTGATCCCGAGATCCTGCGCTCCGGCGTGGCCATCATTCTCACTGTGGGGAACCTGGCCGACTTGCACGCGCAACTCCGGGGTCCGGCCTCACGGGTGGAAACGATCGAGATCCCGCTTCCCACGCTCTCGGAGCGAGCAGAGTACATTCAACACCTCCAGGCGGCGAACGGATTCACCATGGAAATGTCTTTCGAGCAGCTTGCGCATGTCACTGCCGGCCTCTCCCGCGTGCACCTGAAGACCCTCTGCCGGCGCGCGAGCAGGCGTGATGTGCCCCTAACGTACACGGAGGTCACTGAGCGCAAGCGGGAGATCCTCAAACGCGAGCTGCAGGGGATGATCGAGGTGGTGGAACCCGCTTTGGGACTGAATGTCATCGGCGGGTTGGAGGCGGTGAAGACATACCTGCGCCGCGTGGTTCAGGCGATCAGGGACGGAGATTATAAGCTGGTTCCGCGAGGCATCACGCTTCTGGGCCCACCCGGCGTGGGGAAGACCGCCCTTGCCGAGGCCCTGGCCAAGGAATGTGGCTTCAACTTCGTCAAGATCGTCAATCCGCGGGAGAAGTGGGTTGGGCAATCGGAGCGGAATTACTGGCGAATCCTGCAGGCGCTTCGCTCGATGACGCCGGTCGTCGTGTTGGAGGACGAGGCGGACCAGAGCGAGCAGATGCGTGATGAGTACAGCGGTGACTCGGGCGTGGGCAATCGGATCAGGCAGATGCGATTCGCCTTCACCGGGGATCCGACGATTCAGGGACAGGTCCTCTGGATCCGGATCAGCAACCGGCCGGACCGCCTGGACGCGGCTGAGAAACGCTCCGGTAGGAGCAGCGAGCGAATCCCACTGCTGATGCCGGACGCGGCCGATAAGGCCCGCATCTTTGAGGTCATGCCCACGAAGCATGGTTTCCCCTGCGAGGTCACTGACTTCTCCACCGCTGTCGAGCACTGCGAGCGGCGCCACCCGGGGCAGATCTCCGGGGCCGATATCGAGGAGATCACCTTCAGGGCCTATCGCCGGGCTCGATGGCGTGGGGCGCAGGCGATCGCGCTGGAGGATTACCGCTGGGCGATTGAGGACTTCATCCCATTTCAGGATCGTGAGTCGATTGAGGCGCAGGAGCGGGCCGCCCTCGCCCTCTGCTCCTCCCGGCAGTTCCTGCCGGAGTGCAAGCGGGACCTCCTGGAAGTGCGGGAATCTGGCCCGGGCAGTGGAGCGACGTGAGACATGTCCGATCCCGAAGAGATTATAGAGATCAAGGGAAGGTCCGTGCGCCTCTTTCGGTCGTCCCCGGACGGCGCCGCCACAATCGATCGGCAGGTCAGCCTCCGCGATTTCCTGCTGGAGATCAGCGCCTTCGCGCCTCGACGGTTCCTGGAACAAATCCCCTTGCTGCCGCCCGGCACCCGGTGGGCCATCGTCCGGGGATCCTCTCTGATCATCACCGTCGAGCACCCGCCCCAGGTGCGCCTGGTCAGTTGGAGTGAGAAGGCCCTGGACGAGCCGGGCAGCTACCGCCGCACCCGACTGGCCCTCCCCTACACGGTGTACCTGCTGCTCTTCCACCACGGCTCCTTTGAGGAGATGCGGCTCTTCTACAGAAACGCGCCATTGGCCTCGGAGGAAGACGCCTTGTGCATGCCCAATCTCTGGAACATCTCGGCCAGTGAAAGCCCAATGGCCAAGTGCCGGGTGTGCCTCCGGGGCCGCCCGGTCTTCGATGACCCGACGGTGACCGGCCAGGCCCAGGCTGCCATCGAGTTCTTTTGGGGCGCCGGGTTCAACCTGGATATCGAAAGCAACTGCTTCCGCCGCGCCGTCGCTTTAGACGGACGCATCGCGACGCTTGAGGCCTGGGAGAGGGCCACTGTGGACGACCCACTTTTTCCGCTCGCGGTCCCATGGGAGGAGGCCGGGCTGAGCCTGCGCAAGGCCGGCGAGCACCTGCTGGATTGGCGGGGCGCCGCGCGGCCTCTGGAGGACGCGTCGGATCTCGCCGATCTCCTCTATCGGTTGAGAGATCTAACCTGATGTTCCCGGTCTATTTGAAAGAGGACCACTTCGAGGAGCCGGATGATCCGATTTACTATCTGGTGACGCGCGACGGCCTGTTCCAGGTGAAGCGGAATCCTCTGTTCCACGCCAGGACAAAGGTCCGGGGCTTGAGCTGGCTGATGTCGGAACACGAGGCGGCGCACCTACAACTCCCCCCTCTTCCTGGCGCCATCCTTGCCGAGATCGTGGCCTTCTTCCGGGAGGTCTTTCAAGTCCATCGCGCGGAAGCGGTGGTCCTGTTGTACTTCAATCAACAAGAGGGGCGCTACGAGTTGAAGATACCGAAGCAACAGGTGGCGGGCGGGCACTGCCGCTACGAGATCGGCCCGACCCCGGCCGGATGGCTGCGAGTGGGCACGATTCACAGCCACGCCTCGGCCGATGCGTTTCATTCCGAGCTGGACGACGAGGACGAGCGGCATGACGACGGCTTGCATATGACCATCGGCAATCTTGATGGTGAGGTGAGCGTGGTCTGCTCCCTTGTGGTTGATGGGCGTCGCTTCACCCTCAAGCCGTCCGAGGTTTTCGATGGCGAGCTCCTGGACTCCACGGGCGTGAAGCTCCCCAAGGGGTCGCTGCAGGTCGTGGACCTCGAGACCGTCCCTCGCGATAGCGATGCCGAGGGGCGCCCATCGTCCGTCTGAGGGGATCGCGGCGCGATGCCTGGCAGGATCGACATTAAACTGATCGGGGTCGGCGGGATCGGCTGCGCTTTGGCGCCGTTCCTGGCCCGATACCTCCAATCGGAGCGGCAACTCACAGGAGAAGAGGTTCGCATTACCCTGGTGGATGGCGACGCCTTTGAGAGCAAGAACGCTGCCCGCCAGAGCTTCGAGTCCATCGGAAACAAAGCCAAGGTGAAAGCGTCCGAACTGGCCAGCAGCTTTCCAAGCCTTTCTTTTCGCGCGATCCCGGAATTCGTCACGGCCGCGAACCTGTCCGACCTGGTGAAGCCCGGCGACCTGGTCTTCCTCGCGGTGGACAATCACGCCACCCGGCGCGCGGTCAGCCGCCGCTGCGAGGAGCTGTCCGAGGTGGTTTTGATCTCGGGGGGCAATGACTTCACCGATGGCAATGTCCAGATCTATGTCCGCCAGGGCGACCGGGACATCACCTTGCCCCTGACCCGCTTCCACCCGGAGATCGCTGATCCGAAAGACAAGTCGCCCGCGGAGATGTCGTGCGAGGAGCTGGCCCAGGAGGGGGCGCCGCAGCTTCTTTTCACGAACCTCGGCGTGGCCTGCGCGATGCTGAACGCCTTTTACGCCTGGCGGTCGGGGCGGCTCCGCTATGGCGAGGTCTACGTGGATATCGTGGAGGGGCGGGCGCAACCCGTCGCCCGCGCCCCTCGTGACGGAGAAAACGACCGATGAGCGACGCTCAAGTGAAGGGAACCACCAGGACAAAGGTGGCAGGCCAGCCCACGACTCAGGATCAAGTGCGGGTCCTGTATGGCGTGCATTCGCTGGAGGCCAATCTCGCCGGCCGGACGGTGGCCGACGTCCGCCAGGCCCTGCGCCAGGCCCTCAATATCAGCCCGCAGGCGGTGGCCGT
>CAZCMC010000179.1:0-4058 GCA_964499665.1 uncultured bacterium
GGGCGAATGTGCTCAGTGTAAACTCCGGCGAAGCAATCTCACCCCGACAAGGAGCTGCTGGCCGCAGCAGGCGCTCCAGCTTCTTCCGCCTCTGGACTCCACAAGCTCTCGAAGTGCCCCCACAGCATCCAGTGAGACGGAGCCCGGGAGATCGCCTCCTCGATCCGTTCTAGGCACCGGCGGAGGTTAATCTTCCTGGCAACCAACGGATCGGGGTGGGTCACAAGCTCGATCGGCTGGCCGATGACCGCTCGTCGCAAGCGGGGACCCGTATAATACACGAAAAAGGGCAAGAGCGGCGCCCCGCTCTTGGCGACGAGATCCAGAACTCCGTATGACAATCGGCAGTGTCTTCCCAAGAACTCAACCCGCATCGTCCGCTTCGCGTGAGAGTCTGGCCGCACATCCAGCAGCAGGTAGATCAGGGCGCCCTCGCGAAGCCTGGCAAAGACGTCGTGTCCGAATGCAGGACGGTTTGTAAACAGGATATCGCCATTGCTGGCCTGCCTCATCAGGGCCATTCTTACCCTAATGATGGCGCGTTGAGCAAGAGGCAACCTGTCGATCGGCGCGCCGATCCCGTAGAGACGGTACCCTCTGGCGCCAAGCACAGCGAGAAATGGATACCCACCCCCGAAGTGCGCGGAGAACAGGATCGCTCCACCGCCACCTCGAGTCGCCTCTTCCAGGTGGTGAAGGCCCTCCAGCTCGATGATCGTATCGAACCCGCGACGGCCCAGTCGCAGATAAAGATATGCGTCCAGCTCATCGCAGGAGATGATCTCCTGGGTCTCTTCAAGGATCGCCTCGACCCGACCCTCGTCTGATTCCCCACACACCTGCTGGACCTCCTGGCGCATCCGAGCCTTGAGCTGCGGATTCATCCTCCCAAAGCGCCTCCGGCCTCTCCAGCGGGCCACGGCGAAGGCAAGACGCGCAGGGAGGAATGCGATGGCGGGGAGGAGCACGAGACGCGCAAGCAGGAAGCGACTGGATGAAAGGATCGTCGCCGCCCGATCCAGAATCAATCGGCTCAGAACCCGGGAGGCAGCGACGAGCGATCGGGCGGCACGGGCCATCTGGTCAGAGCAGATCAGCAAAGGTCATCTTGAGGTGACCAAATACGTTGGAGCCCGCCCAGAGCGCCGCAGCGCTGATGGCGACAACGTACAGGGCGCCCATCGGGTCCGGCAACCTTCCGCCGAGGATCAGGCTCCGGTACATGCTCAGGAGGTGATGCATCGGATTGACCGTGAGCAACAAGTGGAGCGACGACGGGACCATACTGGCCGGGTACACGATGGGCGTCACGTAAAACCACACCATCAGGAGGGCGTTCGAGACCTGTGCGACATCCCGGAAGAAGACCGTCAGGGCTGCAAGCACCCACCCGAGCCCGACCGAGAAGGTGAGTTGCAGGAGAAACACCGGCGGCAGCAGAAGGAGATAGAGTGGATTCCCCAACTGGCCCTTCGCAAGCAGGAACGCGATGAACAGGATGAACCCGATGACCTGCTGGACAAAGCTCGACAGGACGGTGCTGATGACCAGGACCTCCGAGGGGAACACCACCATCTTGACGAAGTTCGCGTTCTCGATGACGGAGTAGCTGGATCGACTGACCCCCTCCTGAAAGCCCAACCAGGGCCAGAGGCCGCAGAACATGAAGAGGAAAAAATTCTCCTCTCCTGCGGCGCCAGCCCGCTGCTTAAAGATCGTCGTGAAGACATAGGAGAAGACAATGAGCACGATCAGCGGATTGATGACC
The DNA here is from genome assembly GCA_964499665.1 of uncultured bacterium. Classification (GTDB taxonomy): domain Bacteria; phylum Methylomirabilota; class Methylomirabilia; order Methylomirabilales; family Methylomirabilaceae; genus Methylomirabilis. Next base: position 1,769 of record CAZCMC010000179.1, read on the forward strand.
GCCCAGAAGAACCCCATGGCCGACCCCACGTACCGGGACTTCAGGTCGCGAAAGACCAGGGTCAGGATCAGGTGATGGTGACGTCTGATCATCCGGAACATCGGCACCAATATCCCACCCCCTCAGAGACCAGTGATGGGGAGCGCCCAGAACCGATTAAGGCTCGAGCCAGCGATGCTCGACGCGACAAATACCGAGCTCCTTGGTCTCGCCCCTGATCACGATCTCCTGGACCTTCGAGTCCAGGACGCGGAGCAGCGGGCGGTCGAAGGCGTGCATCCGCACCTCGTACCGGCCGGGCAACAGCCGCGCCCGGGGAAGCTCGAAGACCAGGCCGTACCGCCGTCCCCCCAGCGCCTTGGGCCGCACGCCGTCAATCTCGGTCGAGACTCCATAGAGGGCCACGCCATCATTTCTGACGAGTCCGACGGCAAACGACGGCGTCTCCTCGTAATCGTGGGCATCGGCCACCATCCGGATCCGTATCGTCTCACCCATCTCGAAGAGATCTCGATCCCGTCCCTGTTCGTCACAGACGCGCGCCTCTACCAGCTCGACGGGCAGACCGCCGGCGTCCTGAGCCGGCGCCACGACTCGCGCAGCCTGCGCGGCCGCCGCCTCCCCCTCCTTTCGTCTCACGAAGTCCTGATACTCGTCACAGACCTCAGAGGCGTGCCCGATTGCCTTGATCCTGCCGTGGTCCAGCCAGAGGGCCCTTTTGCACAACTTCTTGACCACGTAGGTGGCGTGCGAGCAGATGACCATGGTCTTCTTCTGCTCAAGAAACTGCTCGATCCGCGCGATGCACTTGCGCTGGAACCGCTCGTCTCCGACCGCCAGCACCTCATCGATAATCAGGACATCGGGGTCAATGGCGGTGGCCACAGAGAACCCCAGCCGGAGATACATCCCGGTCGAATAGGTCTTCACCGGCTGATCGATGAACTCCTGAAGGCCGGAGAACTCGATGATCTCCTGCATCTTTTTCTCCATCGCGGCCCGGGTGAACCCCATGATCGCCCCACTCAGGTAGATGTTCTCCCGGCCCGTGTAGTCGGGATGAAACCCCGCCCCCAGATCCAGGAGGGCGCCGACGGTCCCCCGGACAGACACTGTCCCATCAGTGGCGGTCAACGTGCCGGAGAGAATCCGCAGCAGCGTGCTCTTTCCGGCCCCGTTTTCCCCGATGACCCCGAGCGACTCCCCGGCGCCCATTCGGAAACTGACGTTCCTCAAGGCCCAGAACTCCCGATGATAGCGCCGTTTCGTCCATGGGAGCAACTCCTTGATCCTGTCCGACGGGTTGTCGTAGATCAGGTAGCGTTTCCCAAGATTCTCGGCTAAGATGGCGATCGGGTTCACCATGTGAACACCCCTTCTCCCCGTCGAACGTCCTACTGACGAACGAGAGGCAAAACCGACAGATTTGTACCACAATTGTTGGTGTGACGCAACAGGTAGCTGTCCCCGGTAGTGGGTCAGTTTGAGACTTGCGAGCCAATGCGCGGCAGTAACCGAGATTCTTCCCCTTCGCGGAGCCGGCCCTTGAGGCCCGCTCAGGGCCGAAGGGCTCAGAATGACACTAGCGCGACTTGTCATCCTGGCTCCTTCGGCTGTCACTCTGAGCAAAGCGAAGAGTCTCAGGACAGGCTCCGTGAAGGATCTCTGGCAAACTGACCCACTACCCTGTCCCCCGAGAACAGAGATAGACTTACCAACGGCCTGACGTATCTGTCATTGCGAGCACCCAAAGGGTGCGTGGCAATCCGACACGTAGTGTCGTTGCGAGACATAGCCCCCTCGGCATTGCTCGGGGCAGGCTGGGCAATCTCCCCGAGATTCCTCGCGGAGTTTACACTGAATGGAGTGAACGTGCTCGGAATGACCCTTCGACTCGGCTCAGGGCAGACCTTGCAGGTCAGATTGCGGAGCCTGCCCCGAGCCCCGAGCCTTCGAGCACCTCAGTCCAGGGATTGCTTCGTCGCATCGCTCCTCGCAATGACAGGCGAGGGGGCTCGCTCTCTCGCAATGACAATTCCTATCTCTGTTCTGGGGTGTCCGGGACCGGCGACGAGGCGAGAGAGCCTGCACAATCAATTCGGGCAAGCCATCGGCATCGACCACCTGCAGGATCGGAGAATCTGAATGCGCCATGACCTGCGGCGCGACATAGCCCTCAAGGCGGCACTCGGTCTGGCCGTGGCCTACCTCGTTCTCACGAGACTGTTCCTCGCCTGGAACGGGATCATTGGGGCTGATGGGGCCAGGGATCTCGCCGTCACCTTGCGGC
>CAZCMC010000180.1:0-4049 GCA_964499665.1 uncultured bacterium
CTGGATGCCTCTACCCCTCCCTGCCTCCCCTTACAAAGGGGAGGAAACTGAATGGTGCCCACACAAAAGCCTGAAGAGCCGAAGACTATACCCTATACCCTTTACCCTACCCCCTCTATCTTCTACCCTAGACCCTAATCCCCACAGCGACCCAGCCCCCTCGAACCGCCTTCTGCTCGAGGCTTCCAGCTCCATACCGATCCTTCGCAACCGCCACTGTCCAACGAGCAGCATCTTTGAATGAGGAGGTTGGCCGGAGCTTGTCCCTCAACGTCGTATACCAGATCTGTCCGGCCTTCGCCCATGCGTTCCCACCCAGTCGAATGGCAGCCTCATAGAACGCACGATTCGGGATGCCCGAATTGATGTGAACTCCTCCATTATCCTCCCGAGTCCTCACATAGTCTGTCATGTGCCCCGGCTGTGGATCTTTTCCGAGGACATCGTCGTCATAGGCGGTGCCGGGTTCCTTCATCGAACGGAGCGCTTTCCCTTTCACCCCACGGGCGAGAAGTCCCTTGCCGATCAGCCAATCGGCCTCCTTCGCAGTCTGCCGGCGTTTATATTGCTTGACCAGTGACCCAAAGACATCGGAAAAAGATTCGTTGAGGGCGCCCGGCTGATCTTGATATTCCAGGCCGGCTTCGTACTCCGTCACCCCGTGGGTCAGTTCGTGCCCGATCACATCGATCGCAATCGTGAATCGATTGAACAGTTCGCCATCGCCATCCCCATAGACCATCTGCTGACCATTCCAAAAGGCGTTATCATACTTGCGACCATAGTGGACGGTGGAGTCCAATCGCATTCCCCGCTCATCAATCGAGTTGCGGCCGAACACCGTGAAGTACAGATCATACGTTGCCCCCGAGCCATCGTATGCCTCATTTACCGCGCGATCGTCGCTTCTCGGATCGCCCTCTCCACGCACCAACCGACCCGGCAGGCGCGAACCGTTCCTCGCATCATAGATCGTCCGACGCTTCGTTCCGGTCGCGGTTGTCCCCATCGCCGCGATCACGGACAGCGCCTGACGTTGACCCCGCATCTGCTCGGAGAGGGTGAGCGTCTGCCACGCCCACGCCTGCTGTCCGGCGCTCCCCCGTCTGGCGATCTCCTTCAGCATGTGCGGCGGTATAATGCAATGGATCGGACAGACATCTGAAGAAGACCTAGCTGTCCTTCCCCCCGCTCTCGCCATTGTCGAATTCCTTCCAATGTCCGTCATTGCGAGGCCTCGACGTGTCGGGGCCGAGGCAATCTGACCTGAAAGGCCTGCCCTGAGCCGAGTCGAAGGGTCGTTCCGAGCCAACCGAGGAAGCCCAGACAGATTGCGGAGCCTGCCCCGAGCAGCGCCGAGGGGGCTGCGCCTCGCAACGACACTGCGTGTCGGATTGCTTCGACTTCGTTTCGCAATGACGAGTTACCTCAATAAACAAGGCTGTTGCCGACACGGAACAACGCGAGACCTTAGATATCTTACCTTTCGACTTTCAGGAAGACAAGCAGAACCTCTGCGACCGCCCTCTACAAGGAAGGCGAGCCATTGCCTTTTTACTCGACCCGGGCGAGGGTGTAGACTGCGACCTCGGCGGCGCCGGCGGCGAGCAGGACCTTCGCGCATTCGTTGACGGTGGCCCCCGTCGTGAAGACATCATCGATGAGGAGGAGTCTACGCCCTTCCACGCGATCTGGCTGCGCGACTTCGAACGCTCCCTTGACATTCGCCTCACGTTCTGGCCGCCTCCCGCTCTGCGCCTGGGTGGCCCGGACCCGACGAAGCAGCTGGGCGCCGACGCGAAGACCCCAAGCGCGTCCCACCTCCTTGGCCAGAAGCGTCGCCTGATTGAAGCCCCGTTCCCGTTCCCGGCTTGGATGAAGCGGGACCGGGATCAGCAGGTCGTACTGGCCCGGTTGGAAGAGGCCTCCGGCTTCCCTTGCCATCAGACGACCGAGATGGCAGCCCATTGAGAGGCGACCGCCGTACTTGAACAGCAGGATTGCCTGGCGGATTGTCCCGCCCGGTTCATACAGTGCGGCAGCACGCGCCACGGCAAAGGCCGGAGGCTGCTGCCGGCAGGCTCCGCAATGATGCCCAGGGCTCTCTTCAAGGGCGAGGGGCGAGGCGAATGGTTTACCGCAGCGGGGGCAGAACGGGTCGGGGATCGGACGGGCCTGACTCCAACAACGGCCGCAGATGAGGGAGCGGCGCTGGGCGTCCAGCGGCAGGGTGCAAACTCGGCAGGGGGAGGGAAGGATCAGATGGAGGAGGGCGGCCAGCAACTCTTTCATACGGGCTTCAGGTCCGGCGCTCCTCCTCCTCCTGCTGGCAGGCAATGCAGAGCCGGGCGAAGGGCAGCGCTTCTAGGCGCTTCTCGCCAATGGCTTCGCCGCACTGTTCGCACTGTCCGTACTTCTTCAACCGGATCTTCTCCAAGGCAGCGTCTACCTGCTTCAACAACTGGCGCTCCACATCGCCGATGGAAAGCAAGAACTCCTTCGTGTAGGCCATCGTCGCCTGATCGGCGATGTCCTGGATGCCATCGCTGCCGCTCTCCAGGCTGTTGGCATGTTGCTCGCGCACCCCGCTGAGCAACTCACGCCGCTTCACCATGAGCTTTTGCTTCAGCCGCTCCAGCAGTGCTGCCCTCATCGGCATCGCCATCACCTCCAGTCGTCGCGATCGATGCAGCCCTTCATATAAAATAAAAAAGAAGCGAGGGCGTTCTGCCCTCCGCCTCTCGCCACGTGACGCTTCGGTCCTGTACGCTCATCCTAAGGGGCCTCTATATCCTCGCCGGACCAACTCCCGTTTGGGAGCGTCGGCCCATAGGCCCTCAAGATCATAGTACAGCCACGTCTCCTCATCGAAAATATGAATGATGACGTCATTGTAGTCAAGCAAAATCCAACGGGCTTCCCGATCCCCCTCTCGATGGAGCATCCGGATCTGCTTTTCCCGAAGCTGCTCCTCAATCCGCTCGGCAATGGAGCGGACCTGCCGCATCGAAGGGGCGCTCGCAATGAGAAAATGGTCGGTGAAATTGCAGAGCCCCCGCAGGTCAAGATGGACCAGAGAGGTTGGCTTCACCTCGGATGCCGCCGCCGCCGCAAGCTGCAACAGCTCCTCGGTGTCGATGCTCCGCCTCTCGCCTCGCGACGCTTCGCGCTTCAACACTGCGAATCAGCCTGCGTGCACGCCAGGTGATACAGGCGGTTCTCGGCCACATAGGCGGCGACCGTGTCGGTCACCAGGTACCGAATGCTCTTTCCCTCCTTGACCAGTTGCCGGATCTCGCTGGAGGAGATATCCAGAGAGACCATCTCAACCAGCAGAACCACGCGTGGTTCATAGCGCCGTCGAGCGATCTGGGGCGTGATCTCGGAGATCTTCAGGTATTTGCACCGGGGCTCACCCAGGAGCTGCCGCTGCGCCGGCGTCATCGAACGCTCCACCTCGTCAAGCCGCCATCCGGGGCGGGCGGCCACGATGACCTGGGCGAGCGAGAGCACCTCCTTTGGGTCCTTCCAGGTGGCCAGCTCCTGAAACGCGTCCACGCCCATGATGAAATAGATGGCGCTCCCCTCCCCGTAGAGCTTCCGAGATTCCCGGAGCGTCTCCACAGAGTAGGAGCGGCCTAGCCGGTTGACCTCAATAGGTGACACACTGAAATAGGGGACATCGCCTGTCGCCAGCGAGACCATCTCGTATCGCTGCATGGGCGATGCCTCAATCTCATCATCTTTTTTGTGAGGGGGTCGAGCGGCCGGCACGAAGATGATCCGGTCCAGCTCAAAGGCCCAATAGATCTCCTCAGCGGCCCGCAGATGGCCAAGATGGATCGGATCGAAGGTCCCGCCCATCACCCCGATGCGCATGAACACATCCAGTAGGTTGACGGTTGACAGTTCACGGTTGACGGTGGGTGATGATTAGGGCCGTCAACTGTCAACCATGAACTGTGAACGCCTTTACCTGCGGGAGTCACGAATCTGGCCCTCGCCCAGCACGATGAATTTCTGGCAGGTCAGCTCTGTGAGGCCGACCG
>CAZCMC010000181.1:0-4026 GCA_964499665.1 uncultured bacterium
TTTCGCGAATCCCTGGCTCTCGTGTCCATCCCTTTGATCTGTCATCCGAGGCCCCCGATAGTGGAGGACAGCCTCGAACGGCCGGCTATCCCGGTGCCCATATTATCACCTCTATCGCGATTTAGAAAGTCCGTGCACTTTTTGGATCAAGACGGTCCACGCTGCCCACCAGCACGGCATCAGCGCAGCGGCCCGGACTTTCGCGACGACCCGCAGGACCCCTGCGGAAGTGGCTGACCACGTACCGGGTCGCCGGCACGAGAGGCCTGCACGATCGCTCCCGGGCCCCGCGCTTGAGCAGCAGGCCGTGGCCCTTCACCAAGCTCCAACAGGATGTCAAGGACCTCGAGGACATCCCGACCTACTGGCACCAGATGCGCCGGCTCGCCCTCCCGCCCCACCAACTCACCTGCCGGGGGTCCCGGACTGGGGCGACATTCCTCGCCTTCGGCTCCGAGAACACGATGACGAACAGCCGGCTCTTCCAGGCCTACGTGGCTGAGCACCTCAAGAGGCAGCGGGTCGGTCGTCCGTGCTCACTTCACCAGGGGGATCTTCTCGGCGAGTTCGTACCGCACCAGGGCCCGGATCTTGGTCTCGATCTGGAGGTAGCGCGCGACCTTCGCGTCGGGGATTGCCTTCTGGAGCTTCGGTACGTACGACCGCTTCAGCGCGACCTCCACCTCTTCGACGGCCAGCGCGTCGTCGAGCAGCTTCTTCGCCGTCTCGTTCGGCACCGGCCCCTTCTTGTAGGCGTCGGCGTAGGCGCCGATGACCTTGCGCAGCCGCTCGTTGATCTGCCCCAGGTCCTGCTGGTAGGCGTCGTAGATGGGCCAGACCTTTTTTGTCTCCGACTCCGTCAGGCTCATATTCTCGGCGACAACCAGCTTCTTATCGGCCTTGAACTTCTCCTTCAGGATCTGCATGTTTTCCGCCGGTTTCTCCTCCGCCATGGCTGGCCATGCACCGAAGACCGCAAGAGCGATAAGAATAGGGCTCTACCGGGTTTCGTGTGGGTAAAGATCGAGGTTCTTCCGGAAATCGTGTGGGTGCTTGGAAGGACGTGGGTGGTTCCGAAGGGAGTCCCCTCCCCCCGATTGTTACTGTCGGGGGGGAGGGGGTGGGGCCTTCTCCCAGTCCCCCCTCCTTTGTAAGGAGGGGCGTGGGGAGGTAGAACTCTTGCCGGCTTACACGAACCACGGCCCTGCCTGTGCGCCTGCCTGCCCCGCCGGGGCGGTAGGCAGGTGTCCGCACGCAGACAGGTCTCCCGGGAGGCTCAGCCTCTGGAGGCTTCTACCCCTCCTCACCTCCCCTTACAAAGGGGAGGGAAAGTGTGGTTCCCCTGATAAAGGGGAGGGAGGCTGTGGCGCCCCTGATAAAGGGGAGGAAACTGGATGGCACCCACACAAAAGCCTGAAGAGCCAAGAATAGCCCGAAGTAGATTCATGGCTTGTCCTGCTCTCGCTCGGTTGATGGATGGTGAGAAGGCCCTTCGTAGCTAACTGGCCTGGGCAGCAGGCGGCTCTACCTTCTTCCACGTGCTGTCCGGGTCGAAGACCTTCATCGCCGTGGCGACCTTTCCGGTGTTCTTCCCGAGATCTTTTTGATAGACCACGCCGTCGTGGTTGACGATGAAGGTCATCACGCCTGAGTTCCCGTATGTTGCTGGATACGCGACCACGGCAAAGCCGCCGACCATCTTGCCGTTGACAAGATAGTCGTAGGCGCCACCGAGCGCATGCTTCCCCTGCGCCTTCAGTATCCTGTAGTAGTACCCATTGTACGGAATTGGATGCTCGGGTAACTTTTGTCGTCCATGTCCCTCCGCCCGTGCCTGCGCCACGAGAGGGCCAAGGGGGCTCGGCTCCTCCCCCTCGTTCGTCTTCCAGTAGAGGCCGTTCCTCGTCCCCGGCGCGCTCCGGAACTGCTGTGCATACTTTAGCAGTCCGTCACCCTCACGGTCCTTCATCGCGTACTCGCGCTGCGCATCGACGATAGCAAGGCAGACCTGAATGGCACTCAGCTCGTTCCGGCCGATGCGACGGTTCAGGATCTCCTCTCTTCCCCTGTCCGTATCAAAAAACCAGGTCTCCCCTTTCTTCACGACCGGGATCGGAAAGGGCCAGTCCTTCTTGCCGATCACCAGGATTGCGCTGTCTCCTCTTGGATCGAGCCCGTTCTTCTCATCGTAGTCCTTGACAAACAGCTCGCGCCTATGCCTGTCAGCCACCGGATCTCCAGAGAAGAGCACGTCTCCACCGCCGGGGCCCAAGATCGCCGACAGTTCTTTAGTGTCGTCATTTCTTAAAGCCGTTACAAAGGCTCGTACTGCCTCTTCAGCGGAGGCAAAGCGCTTCTGCGCCGCCCCCGCCGCGAAGGGCATATCGGCCAGCGCAAACATCATTACCGCCGCGGCGACTGCTGCAACCTGGAGCCGCAAGCAGGCCGATTTCAATTTGCTATCTCCCTTTACAGGCACCATTTTTTCCTCCATCAAGGAATCCTGGGTTGCTCTATGTCAATACTGGCGAATTAAGAAGGTATCCCTACCTGCGGCCTCCGCCACCTCCACCACCACCTCCACGGCCTCCACCACCTCCACCACCACCTCCACGGCCTCCGCCACCTCCACCACCACCTCCATGGCCTCCGCCTCCCCTCGATGAGGACATGCTCTGTCGGCTGGAACTCCCACGCTGGCTGGAGCTCCTGTCAGCGCCTCCCCGATCGATGCCTTCAAAGGCGCCTCCGCGCCCGCCAGAGCCCTGCTGACCTCGAAACTGTTCGCCGCCACCACGCTGACCTGCACCCTGTCCCCCACGGAACTGCTCGGCTCCGCCCCGGGCAAGATCCTGTCTGCCTTGCTCAGCACGGCCGCGGTACGCCTCCCGTGACTTGGCGGCTTCAGTTCCAGTCCCCCTGTTGAACTTCTGCGCAGTTGCCTGATCTCTGTAGGCAGCGCCCTTCCGGTGACTCGCGTCATGCTGCCACTTCCCTTTCCCACCCTGGCCGATTTGCCCCTTGTCTTGCATTTTCTGCTTGTACTGATCACGGTTGATGTTCCGGTTGATGTTCGTATTCCTGTTGACGTCGATGTTCACATCGCCTCCGCGCCAGTTACATCCTCCCCATGCATACCCCCACGCCGCGCCGAGGGCGACACCGGCTGCAAAGGAAAATACCGCCGCTCCGGCCACATATCCCGGCGGATAGTAGTAGTACGGTGGATACGCAGGATACGGCCATGCCCCGTACACCACCGTCGGATTGTACGTAGGGACGTAGACGACCTGAGGACTAGCAGGCTCGATCATGATGATCTTTTCCTCGACAATCACCTTCTGCTCAGTCGTCGTCTTCAGATTGCCCTGCGCCTGGGCCTTCACCCGGAGCCCCTGGATGGTATCCATGACCTCTTTCTGCTGGGCGAGAAAAGCGTCCCCCAGTTTCTGCGTCCGGTCCAACTTCTCGCTCATCATCTGCAACACCTGAGGAAAGTTCACCAGGGACTTGACGCTGGCATCCCATTCCTGCTTTTCAAGGGCCGCGGTCAGGGCATCGCCCTTGAGATCCTTGTTCTGCTTTGCCCAGCGGTCGGCCTGCACAACCTCTAGGGGATACGTGGAGGCCATCAATATCTGGGAAATCAGCGAGTCGGGATAGAGCGCGATCGGAGCCAGTAGCTGATCTAGCTCCTCCTGCTTGAAGGACTTTTTTGCCTCCTGTCCTTGCCCAAGGGCCAGCGGCGGGAGCGCCATGACCAACGCGAGGGCCAGGGCCAGGGCGCGTGATAACGTTCCACTCCTATTCATAACCTCTCCTCCTCTACCGCCAGAGGCCCTCCCGCAGGCGGCCACGGACAATGTCCACTCGGATGTTGCACCGTCTATCCCAATCATGGCTCTTCAGGCTTTTGTGTGGGCGCCATTCAGTTTCCTCCCCTTTGTAAGGGTGTACAGACAGGGGACATAGTAACACATGTACCGGACACATGGGTAACACCTTTAGGGCATGATGAGCTTCGAA
>CAZCMC010000182.1:0-4017 GCA_964499665.1 uncultured bacterium
ATAGCCGCTGGGATCGCCCACCTCACCAGATGTCGCCCCTTCTGTCTCTTCGCCATTGTCACCATTCCGAATATACCAGTCGCCCAACAACTCATTGGCTTGTCCTTATTATTTGTATGTCACCTTGACTGACTGGCCGATTCGGATCCCCATCTCTTTGGCGTTGCCGGCCGGCACCTCCAACACGAGATCGGCCACGTGACTGAAGACGGCCAGAGACCCGTTGGAGGACGGCGGCTGGACATTCGCTTCGATGGCCACGATCCTGCCCTCCCGGATCCAGAGAATGTCGATGGGAATCAGCATCCCCTTCATCCAGATGCCTCGCAGCCCCGGCCCGTCATAGGGAAACACCATCCCTGTTCCCTTTTTGAGCGACGACCGGCCCCCCAGCCCTCTGGCCTGCGCTTGGGGACTCCGCGCGACCTCCACGTTGATGGTGACCCGGCCGTCGATCACCACCTCCCCTTTCTGAAGGGCTGAGGCCGCGTCAGGCTCAACCGCGTAGTACAGCAGCGCGAGGGGAAGCAGGAGCCCCAGGATCGAGCGTTTCCGGATCGCCCTCGTCCCGGTCATGCTTCGGGAAGCTCTCCCAGCCGAACGGGAACTGTCAGCGGCCGGCCATCCCTAAGCAGCTCGATCTTCACCTTGTCCCCTACCTTATGCTCAGCGTCCAGGAAAGCGGTCATCTCGTCCACCGATTGGATCTTGCGCCCATTGACCTTGATGATGATGTCCCCCCCTACACTGACGAGCGTGTTCCCGAAGCGTGTTCGCTTCGTGCTCCCCTTGATGCCCGCGCGGCCGGCCGGACCTTTCGGCGAGACCTGAATGACCATAACCCCCTCCTGCGCCGTAAGCTTCAGGGCCTTGGCCACCTCGGGGGTGATATCCAAACCGGAGATGCCAAGCCACGGATGGCTCACCCGCCCCTTGGCGATTAACTGGGGAAGGAGCCGCTTCGCGGTGTTCACCGGGATGGCGAAGCCGATCCCGACCGACCCGCCGCTCGGCGTGTAGATCGCGCTGTTGATTCCGATGACCTCACCCCTTGAGTTCAGCAGCGGACCGCCCGAGTTGCCGGGATTGATCGGCGCGTCGGTCTGGATAATTCCTCGAATCTGGCGTCCGCTATCGGAGCGCAACGTCCGGCCCACCGAGCTCACCACGCCGCGCGTGACGGTCCGATCCAGTCCGAACGGATTCCCGATGGCGATCGCCATCTGCCCGACCTGCAGGGTGTCGCTATTTCCCAGCTTCAGCGGAAAAAGCTTCTCCTTCGGAACGTCGATCTTGATCACCGCCAGGTCGTTGCTGGGATCACGGCCGACTAATTTTGCACGAATCTTGCTCTTGTCGGTCAATGTCACCTCTAGGCTATCGGCCTCCTCGACCACATGGTTGTTAGTCAAGATGTATCCCCGGTCATCAAGGACGAAGCCCGACCCGGTCCCCTTCTGGGGCACCGGATTAAAGAAACTATCATAGGCGAGTGCGGTGCTGGTGATGTGGACGACGCCCGGGCTGGCACGCTTATAGACGGCGATCACGATCTGCTCCTCGGGGCTCAGCCCCTGAACCTCCGGCTGGGATTTTTGCGCCTGGGCAAAGGCGCCGACCTCAAGCAACCCTACGGCGAAGAGCGTGGCGAGGAGCGCGCGCCGAATCTGTCGCGGAGGAGCCACCGACATACGAATCACCCCTATCGAACAATCGACGACCCAAAAAGAAAAGTGGACCCACAGTCCACTCCACTCACTCTAGTCTACAACTGTTACCTTGTCAACGCCCACGCCCGGTGCTCACCCCTCCCTCTCCCCGCCGGTCCACAAGTCCCGACAGACTCTGAGATGACCCCCAGGTCAAACCGATGTCGCGAGCAGTGACGATACGACACTGCCTATTGTTTCGCAGAGTACTTCTCGGGCGTTTGCTCGAAGGCCCGCTTGCACGCCTGAGCGCAGAAGTAATAGGTCGTGCCCTGATGGACGGCGGTGGCCGCCGCCCGCTTCTCATCCACCATCATCCCGCAGACCGGATCTTTCGACATTTCTTTGCCTCCGTATCCGCTTGTCCACTCACCCACTCCTCCCCCCCAGGGGGCAAGAGGATAAGGGTGAGGGGGCCACGGTCTACCGCCACGGCTGATACCCGGCGTACTTGGCGTCAATCGCCGCCTTGATCTCCGGAATCCTCTTCCCCTGCTTGTACATGGCATACGCATCCAGCGTAATGTCCTGGCAGATGTCTCACCCGAACGCGTGCCGATCCACGTAGCAGTCGAGGTTGTTCTGATGGCTATGTGACTTGTTGCACCCGCAGTAGCACGACATCTGTTCGATCAGTTCCGGCACTTCCTTAGCAACCTGATAGGCCCGTGCCGTCTTCCCCTCGAACAGCGCCGGCGAAAGCGTTGTCGGACGCGGACGTCTCGGAATCGCCGGAAGGGCTCGACCACCATGCTCCGCCCCGTGTGCAGCCGGGCCCCCACCAACGATCGCTTCGAGCAGGAAAGCGACCAAGCCTCCTCCGAGGACCTTAAGCACCCATCGCCTGTCAGGGTGTTGAACCGATTGCTGTTGCATCTCGATCACCCTCCTCCGTGTCGTGGTAGGGACACGGCATGCCGTGTCCCTACATAAAGGTCGATCATGGGCCGGAAGCGTCGCAGCCGCAGCGCGTTGCCGACCACCGTGACCGAGGAGAGCGCCATGGCGGCCCCGGCCAAGACTGGGCTCAACAGCATCCCGAACACCGGATAGAGGACGCCGGCGGCTACCGGGATCAGGACGACGTTGTACGCAAATGCCCAGAACAGGTTCTGCTTGATGTTCCGCATCGTCTGTTTGCTCAATTGGAGCGCGGTGACGACGCTTCGCAGGTCGCCGCCGATCAGGGTGATATCGGCCGCCTCCATCGCCACGTCGGTCCCGGTCCCGATGGCGATCCCGACATCGGCCTGCGCCAGGGCGGGGGCGTCATTGATCCCGTCCCCCACCATCGCCACCAGCTTCCCCTGCTCCTGAAGCCTTCTCACCTCTAACGCCTTGTGCTCCGGCGGGACCTCCGCCAGGACGCGATCGATCCCGACCTGTCCGGCGATCGCCTCTGCCGTCCGACGGTTATCGCCTGTGATCATGACGACCTCGATACCCAGGCGACGCAAAGCAGCCACCACCGCCTTCGAATGCGGCTTGAGGGTGTCGGCCACAGCCACGATCCCAAGAAGCTGACGGTCTGCGGCGACAAACATCGGGGTCTTCCCCTGCCTCGAAAGCGTCTCGGCACGTTCGGCCATCCCCGCCACGTCGATGCCGCGCTCCTGCATCAGGCGAAGATTGCCGAGGAGCACCTCCCTCCCCTGTACCACTGCCCTAATCCCATAGCCCGGGATCGCCTTGAACTCTTCCGGTCCGACCAACTCGAGGCCCTCGTCCTTCGCGCGATTGACGATCGCCTCCCCAAGGGGATGCTCGGACCCCTTTTCCGCCGACGCCGCCAGACGAAGCAACTCACGCTCCGCGTGGTTGACGGTTGACGGTTCACGGTTGACGGACGAGACCAAAGGCCCTTTCTGTGAACTGTGGACGGTGGACTGTGGACTAGTCCGTGAACTGTCAACTGTGGACAGTGAACTGACAACGATGTCGGTGATCGACGGGTGACCGATGGTCAGCGTCCCGGTCTTATCAAAGATGAGGACGCGGGCCTGATATGCCCGCTCCAGACTCTCGGCGTTCTTAATCAGTACGCCATGCTCCGCCCCCTTCCCGGTTCCGACCATAATCGAGGTGGGGGTAGCAAGACCCAGCGCGCACGGGCAGGCGATCACCAGGACGGCCACAAAGTTGGAGAGCGCAAACAGGAAGGACGGTTCAGGTCCGAAAAGCAGCCAGACACCGAACGTCACGACCGCAATCACGAGGACGATCGGCACGAAGACCCCGGCGATCTTGTCCACGAGCCGCTGGATGGGCGCCTTTGAGCCCTGGGCCTGCTCCACCAGTCGGACGATCT
>CAZCMC010000183.1:0-4010 GCA_964499665.1 uncultured bacterium
GGGCTCGCCCGGGCGAGTAAAGCGCCGGGACGGACGCAGCTTCTCAACTTCTTTCTGGTGAACCAAGAGTTTTACTTGGTCGATCTTCCGGGGTATGGCTACGCGAAAGTGCCGGACTCAGTCCGGCGGGCCTGGGGACCAATGGTTGAGGAGTACCTTGCGGCGGCTCGTGACCTCAGAGGGGTGATCCTGCTGATTGACGCACGGCAGGGGGTGACGGAGAAGGACCTTCAAATGAAGGGATTCCTGGACGATCTCTCCCTCGACTGCTTGCTGGTCCTGACCAAGATCGATAAGCTTCGCCGGACGGCCCGTGACGCGCAGATTCGCGATGCCGCCGGCACCCTGGGTTTGGGCGATCCGCGGCAAATCATCGCCTTTTCGGCCAAGTCTGGAGAGGGTCGGGACGCGTTGCTGGCTGCTACTGGCGCGTGCTTGAGAGGTGATCGCGCGCGACGTGTTCCTCGTTGACTCGGACCCCTGGACCTGCTACGCTCAGATCGGAAAAATGTAGGGGGCGGTCACGGAGGCTGCCCATGATCGCGGTGCCTGAGGAGGCGGATGGCTACAGCTGATTCACGACGGGTCCTGAGTGGTCTGTGTGGGATGCTGGGGTTCGCCCTGTTCGGTCAGGGGTGCGTGGCCCAGCAAACGGCACTGCCTCAGGCCGCTGCGAGCCGCTCCGCGCCTCTCGTTACCGTCGCTCAGGCGCCCGAAGGGGGTGCGGAAGAGGCCGGTGCCGAGGCCTATTATCGATTCATGCGGAGCCTGCTGGCGGAACAGAAGGGAGACTATCAGGCGGCGATTCAATGGCAAAAGGACGCCCTCCAGTACGATCCCGCCTCCGTCCCCATGCGCAACCACCTGGCTGCGCTCTATGTGAAGCGGGGCGACTTCAGAAACGCGATCAAGGCGGCAGAGGAAGTGCTTGCGCTCGATCCGAAGAGCCTGCACGCTCACCTGCTCCTGGCGACCGTCTATCAGGGCCTGCGCAATCTTCCCGCGGCCGAACGCCACTTCCGTGGTGCGATCGAACTGAGCCCTGCCCGGATCGATACCTACCTGCAGCTCGCAAGCCTGTTTGTGGAGGCGAAAAGAACGCAGGAGGCGATCGCTGTCTACCAGCAAGCAATTGAGATCGATCCGGCCTCGCTTGTTGCCCGCTATAACCTGGGGCGCCTCTACCTTGAAGAGGGGCAGCACGAACAGGCCAGCCGGCTCTTTCAGGAGATCCTGGACCTGGATTCGGACTTCGAGCCGGCATTGGTGGCCCTTGGGATCAGCTTCGAGGCGCAGGGCAAATTAGATGAGGCGAAGCGGGTCTACCGACAGGCGCTGGAGGGCGATCCGCGGAATCGCGAGCTTCGGGAGCGTTTGGCGCAACTGTATATGAAGCAGAAGGATCTGGATGCCGCGCTTGGGGAGTACCGGCGACTGCTTGATCAAGAGCCAAGCAACAGTTCGGTGAAGCTCCGGATGGCACTCATTCATTATGAGAAGAAAGCCTACCGGGAGGCCGTAGACACCTTTCACGACATTCTCCGTCAGGAGCCGGCCAACCACGAGGTCCGATACTACCTGGGTCTGACCCTCGAGGATCAGAAGCAACACGACGAGGCCCTCGAGGAGCTGGCGCGGATTCCCGCTGGCAGTCCTCGCTATCCTGACGCGCTGTTTCACCGTGGCTACATTCTCAGCCAGAAGGAGCGCTTCGCGGAGGCCATCGAACTGCTGTCCGCGGCGGAGGGGCTCAGGCCGAAGGAGGGCAACATCCCATACCTGCTGGGCCTGATCCACTTCCAGCAGAAAAGCTACGCTGAGGCAATCGTGCAACTGGAGCGGGCGACACGGCTGGAACCGAACAATGTCGGCTATCTCTATCAACTGGGCTCCGCCTTTGAGCGGAGTCGCCAGATGGACAAGGCCGAGGCGATCTTTCGCAGGCTCTTGGTTATTGATCCAAAGCACGCCGATGCCTATAACTATCTGGGGTATATGTTCGCCGACGAGGGGATCAACCTCGATGAGTCGATCGCCCTGGTCAAGAAGGCCCTGGATCTGGAACCGGACAATGGGGCATTCGTAGACAGCCTGGGGTGGGCCTATTACAAGAAGGGGATGGTGGACGAGGCCTTGGTGGAGCTGAAGCGTGCCGCGGAGCTGTCCAAAAAGGAAGACCCCACCATTTTTGAGCACCTCGGTGACGTCTACTTCAAGAAGGGGATGGTTCGGGAGGCGATCAGGGATTGGGAGCGATCGCTTGCCCTCGACTCTGCCAACGAGGCAATTCAGCGAAAGGTCAGAGGCGCACGCGATCTGCTCTCGCGGGGGGGCGGATGATTCGTCCGCTTCGTCTCTGCGTGCTGGTGGCGGTGTTGGCGGGGACGGGGCTGGGCGGCTGCGGGTATTTCCTGGATCTGGTTCCAGAGGAGAAGGGTCTTCCCCTCGTGTCGCGTCCGGTTGCGGAGGAGATGCTCCGCACGCTGAAGGAGCGCGAGGCGAAGGCCACCAGCCTGAGGGCGGTCCTTGACCTCACCGTCTGGCACGGCGGCAGGCGTCAGTACCTCCAGCAGGTGGCCGTTGTCGAGCGGCCGGCACTGATTCGCCTGGAGACGATCGGCTGGGCGGGGCTGACGACGCTGGTTGTGGCCAGCGATGGACACCGACTCCAGGCCCACGTTCCCCTGGAGAACATATTCGTCGCGGGGAGGGCGACAGCGGAGAACGTGGCGGCGGTTGCCGGGATCCGGGTCGAGCCGTCACATCTGGTCCGGCTGCTCCTTGGGTTGCCGCCCCTTCCCATCGAGATCGACAAGAGCGCGATGTTCCGCCCGGAGAATGAGTACGCCTACTTGCTGCGGGAGCGGGAGTCGTCCTACACGCAGCGGCTCTGGGTGTCCGCTGACGACCTGACGCTTCTGCGAGGGGAGCTGTACGACTGGAGATCGCTCCGTTTGAGATTTCGCTACTCTCCAGAGGGGTACGGGCTCTTTTCGCTTCTCTTGGAAGAGCCTTCGGGACGTGTGGTGATCGAGGTGTCATATCGTTCGTACGAGCTCAACCCCGAGCTTCCTAGTGATCTATTCACACTCCCGCAACCGTCCGGGAGGGCGCGAGTCGTGGACCTTGACACGGGCCAGGCCCCGTCACTTAGGCTCCAGTGAGCGATGCCCCGGGTCATACTGCCCTCTCCTTCCAAGATCAACCTGTATCTCGAGGTCCTGGGCCGCCGGGACGATGGGTACCATGAGATCGCCTCGATCGCAGTCCTGACCGAGCTCTGCGACACCGTCACCCTGGAGCGGCGAGCCAGCGGGATCACGATCGGGGTGGCGGATCCACAGGTCCCGTCTGGGCCACAGAATCTGTGCTACCGCGCGGCGGACCTGCTGCTGCGACACTGCGGTATAACCGCCGGGATCAGCATTCGAATCGAAAAGCGTATTCCCATCTCGGGAGGGATGGGAGGGGGTTCCAGTAACGCGGCGGCGACCCTGTGGGGGCTCAACCTCGTGTATGAGCTGGGGCGGTCCCGCGAAGAGTTGATGTGTCTTGGTGGTGAGCTGGGCTCGGACGTCCCGCTCTTCTTCTCCCAAGGGGCCGCCTTCGTAAAGGGACGGGGGGAGCGGGTGGAAGAGATGCCCGCTCTATGCCCCAGATGGCTGGTGATTGCCAATCCGGGAATAGCCATCTCCACCGCGTCGATCTATAGCCGCCTGAGATTGCCGTTGACATCGGAAAAGGCCGGTATTAGAATGCGAGCTTTGTTCGAGTCCGGGCAGGAGGATGCCGCGCTCTCCTGTTGTTTCAATCGGCTGGAGGACGTGGTGCTTCAGGCCTATCCGGCCGTCGCCGAGCTGAAACAGCGGATGGTGGTGTTGGGCGCGAGTCCGGCCCTGGTCAGCGGGAGCGGATCGACTGTGTTCGGGGTGATGAAAGACGCCGATATGGCGGAACGGGTCGCATCGACCCTGGTGGAGACCGGCGTCAGGGCTGTCGCGTGCCGCACC
>CAZCMC010000184.1:0-4001 GCA_964499665.1 uncultured bacterium
CTTACAAAGGGGAGGAATCTGAAGGGCGCCCACACAAAAGCCTGAAGAGCCGAAATGAATACGTCATCCACTTGTCGAAAGCCCAGCTCCCGGGTGACATCGTCGGGGTGAAGTGAGGATAAGGGTCAGGGGGGCGACTGGCGAAGCCGGTAGTGGGTCATTTTGAGACTTGCGAGCCAGTGCGCGACAGGAGCTCAGATTCTTCGCTTCGCTCAGAATGACACTAGCGAGACTTGTCATCCTGAACGAAGTGAAGGATTTCTGGCAAACTGACCCACTACCAGGCGAAACGCTACAGCGGCCCAAGGTGCCGGAGAGGAGGCGGTAGGCTATGAGACAATGGATCCGTAAAAGTATGCGCTCGGTATGGCCACTGGTGCTCGGTCTTGTTGCGTTGGTCCCGGCGGGTGCGGGGGCTCAGGTGACGGCGCCCGAGACCTACGCCGGCGATCTGTGGTCGCGGCCCCGGCTCACCGGCGACTGGGGGGGCCTCAGGGACCAGATGGCGAAGAAGGGGATCGTGCTCGACGTGGACGTGCTCCAGATCCTGCAGGGCGTGGGGACGGGCGGCCGCGACACCGGCGTGGCGTACGACGGCCTGGTCAACTACGAGCTGAACCTGGACACGGGCAAGCTCGGGCTCTGGCCCGGCGGCTTCCTCAAGGCCAAGGCCTTCACCGGCTATGGGGACACCGTGGACCAGGACTCCGGAGCCACCTTGCCGGTGAACTTTCTCCGCCTGCTCCCCCAGCCCGACAACTCGACCACGTCGGCGCTCATGAACCTGACGTTTGCGCAGTTTCTCAGCACGCGGTTCGGGGTGTTTGCCGGAAAGATGTACACGCTCGGCGGCGACGACAACGCCTTTGCCCACAATTACAATACCCAGTTCCTCAACACGGCCCTGAATTTCAACACCACCCTCGGCTTCGTCCCCTGGAGCGCCTATGGGGGCGGCGTCGCCGTCCTGCCCCCTGGGAGGGCGCCATCTTCACCGCCTCGGTGATCGACCCGAGCGGGACGGGAACCAACAACGACATCTCCGAAGCCTTCAGCGACGGCGTGGCGGTAGGGGCCGAGGGGCGGGTGACCATCAAGCCCTTCGGCCTCGTCGGGCACCAGGACCTCGGGTTCTTCTGGAGCAACAAGACGCGCGTCTCGCTCGATCAGGATCCCTCCAACATCGCGCGGGCGCTCCTCACCGGGCGCTTCCCGCGCCTGCAGGACCCCGGGCCGATCCTGCTGCGGATCCTCGAGCGGTTCTTCCCGGAGCTGCTCGTCCCCGTGCAGCCGCTCAACGAGAAGAGCGAGACCTGGAGCGTGTACTACAACTTCGACCAGTACCTCTGGAGCCCCGAGGGTGACCCGGACCGTGGGGTGGGCGTGTTCTTCCGGTTCGGCGTCTCCGACGGCAACCCCAACCCGGTCAAGTACGCCTACAACGTCGGCGTCAGCGTCAACGGCATGGTGCCCGGACGCCCCAGGGACACCCTCGGCATCGGCTGGGCCCGCACCCAGTTCAGCGGCGACTTCGTCCCCTTCCTGCGCCAGAAACTCGATGTGGGCCTCGACATCGAGGACGCGGTCGAGCTCTACTACAATGCGGCGATCACGCCGTGGCTCAACGTGGCCGTCGATCTGCAAATCGTGGATTCGGCGCTCAACAAGACCCTGAGCTCGAGCGGCCAGCTCGTGAACATGGGCACCGCGGTAATGGGCGGCCTCCGCATGTACACGCGGTTCTAGCCGGGGCATCACCGCCAACTAGGTGGCCAACAGCGCCCCGGCATGACCACGAGGGCGAAGAGGAAGCGGATTGTGGCGGCGCAGCGACCCTGTCAATCCAACCTCCACACCGCTGAGTAAAGGCGAGGCAAACCGGTGAGCCCGCCATGATCAGCGGCTACCTGGGCAAAAGCGACGCCTTCGACAAGGCCGTCGCGGAATTTTCCATCGCCTACGCCGATCAAAGTGAACGCGACCATGAATTCCTCATGAATGCCGTGCGCGCGGGACGCCTGAAAGTTTTCAATGAGCAGGACGTGTGAATCGGAGGCTGCTGATATGAGCGAGGGAACACCGGATCCCGTCGCCCCGCGCGACAGTCCGGCTCCTGACCGGACGAGCATGGCGAGTTTCCGCACAAGCTTAGCCCTGGACCGGACGACCCTCGCCTGGCTGAGAACGACCTTGACGATGGGGAGTTTCGGCTTCGGGATGATTGGCTTCTTTCGTTCGATCCGAGGACAAGCGCCGAATGCGCAGGCCGCTCGCTTGCACGCCGGGGCAATCCGGATGGGCACTGCCCTTTTCGTGCTCGCGATCGTGGCAATGGTGCTCGCTGCGGCGTCGCACTGGTTCACGCTGCGAAGGCTTCGCCGCGGACAATCTCCAGTCTTGACGCATTGGCCCTTGAGCATCACGGTGGCAATGCTCTTTGCCGTTATCTGTCTGGTAGGTCTTTGGGCCGTCTTTGAGCGATGAATGCAGAGGAACACCCGGCCGGGAAGGACCCTGCGATTGGAAGAGACTCGTTGATGGCCCCGCAGTACCCTCCATGCATGGTGATCGCGCTGCTGGCGCCGCTCTTCCACGAGTTGCCGCTGCGGGTCCGCCTTCCCAGCGCTATGCTGGAGGTCAGTTGCGGCAGTCTGGTCGGCCCGCAAGTCGTCGGTTGGGTTCGAGCGGACGGACGTGAGACTCGTGAACTGGGCCTGCGTTGGCCTCGGGATGCTGCTCGGTTACGCGGCAGCATCAGGCACGTCAGCGACGCCATGAAAACAACAAAGCAATTCACATTGATCGCGCTCTTCGCCGCCAGCCTCGCGCTGCCGGCGTTCGCGCAAAAAGCCGTCAACACCCCAAGCGGCAAGCTGGAGTTCAAGAACGGCTAAGATCCGGGGTATTGCTGACGATGAGGCTAGATAGCGCCTTGTCTTTGACCAACCCGTGGTAAAGCGTCTTGCCAGACGTGTCGAGTTGCCGCAGCTGCTGGGGGTCGATACCGAGCACAATCGAGAGCGAACTCTGCGGGGCGCAATCGATGGCGAGCACCTTTTTTCCGGTTTCCGCGAAGGCGCGAGCCAGGTTGACCGTGCTCGTGGTCTTCCCTGCCCCCCTTCTGGTTCGCGATGGCGATGATTGTCTTTGACATTGCTTTGATTGTTATTATCTTACCTATTGATAAATGATATCAATCTGCTAGAATAGCGCAAGTTAAAGGAGGTATCGACATGTCAACCCAACAAATCCTGATACGACTCCCTGAAGACGTAGCCGCCAAGCTTAAGGCGGCAGTTCCTGCGCGCCAGCGCAATAAGTTTGTTGCCGAACTGGTGGCAACCGCGGTCGCTCGCCACGAGGACGCGCTGGCGAAGATCGCCACTGCGGTGACCAACGAGGAGAAGCGCAATCCCAAAATCGCGCAGGAGACGCGCGATTGGGAAGCGACTATCGGCGACGGCATAGCAGAGAAACATGGCGCGCATGCAAAGCCTCAAGCGCGGTGATGTAGTCTGGGTCAATCTGGATCCGACGGTGGGAGGGGAAATCCAGAAGCGCTGGCCTTGCGTTGTTGTGTCGCTCTCGGTGCTAAACGAGAAGCGGCTCACGGTGGTCGTGGTGCCGCTTTCGACGGGCAGCACGCCGCGGCCGCCGCTGGTGGTGGCGGTGCCTTCCGCAGGTGCCGGGTCGAATGCCCGAATCGATCAAATCCGCGCGGTCGATAAATCCCGCATTCTGAATGTCGCCGGATCATTGAACCGCGCGGACATGGCACAGGTGGAGCAGGGGCTGCGAACCGTGCTTGGGCTATAAGTCGGACGGCCGACATTTGCATGACCAACGATAACGACAAGTTCACCACACCGGATCAACTGTTGGCAGATTTTCAGCGAGACATAGCGAGGTGGAACCTGGAAGCGGATCTTTGGTCATGACGCTTCATCTCGTGGATTCATGGCGCCACGATGCACCGTGAGCAAGGTGGACGAGCGGGATCT
>CAZCMC010000185.1:0-3976 GCA_964499665.1 uncultured bacterium
CGGCCCCCAGGATGATCGCAGCAACCAGCGTCACCTCGTACGACTCGAAGACGTCCGCCGCCATCCCGGCGCAGTCGCCGACATTGTCGCCCACGTTGTCGGCGATCGTGGCGGGGTTGCGCGGGTCATCCTCAGGGATCCCTTTCTCAACCTTGCCGACCAGGTCGGCGCCCACGTCGGCCGCCTTGGTGAAGATGCCACCCCCCATGCGCATGAATAGGGCAGCCAACGAGCCGCCGAAGCCGAAGCCGATGAGGATCTTCATCGCGTTCTCTTTGAACAGGAGAAAGATGATGGTCGCCCCCAGCAACCCGAGGCCGACAGTGAACATCCCGGATACGGTCCCGGCCCTGAAGGCGATCTCCAACGCGCTCTTGAAACTGTGCAGGGCTGCCGCCGCCGTCCGGACGTTCCCTTTTACCGCAAGCCACATCCCGACGTATCCGGCGCCGTAGGAGGCGGCGACCCCCATGAAGAAGGCGAGCGACACGCCCAGCGGGAGGAGCATCCCCTCATAGATGCCCCGATACATGAAGAAGAGGCCGATGGTGATGGCGATGACGAACCAGATCATCGTCTTGACCTGGCGAGCCAGATAGGCGAACGCCCCCTCTTCAATCGCCAGGGCAACCTCCTGCATCGCCTGGCTGCCAGGGTCCTCGGCGATGGTCCTCTTCGCCAGATAAACGCCGTACCCCAAGGCGATGAAGGCCGAACCCAGGACGAACCAAAGGATCTTCCATTCCTGTGGGCCGAACGTCGGCAGTACGATACTGGCTTCGCTCATGGGATCTATCTCCTATCCGGGTGCGTTCAATGATGTCTGAGGCAACTCACCCCTCATCCATTCCTTCCCTTCTCACCCACCGGCCCTCTGCCTGTTGGGGAGAAGGGAAGGGAAAATGGAAGAAAAGGCGAGGCGACTCGCGCGTCCGCATCTGAGAAACAGAGCACGAAGGCAGGTGCTTACCAGATCTTGGAGGGGATGTTCCCCCTCCCCTTGACCAGGATGTCTACGAGTGCATGATCGAAGTAATTTGATTGTTCAGCTACGGCAGGGTCGATGTTCTTCACGTAATACGCGCGGCCGACCTCGATATCCTCTTTCAACAGATCGAACAGCGTATCCTCTTTAATCCCCTCCACGATCCTATCCTGATTGTAAATGATGATATCGGACACGATCAGTCGGGCCAAGCGTCTTGCCCGCTCATGAGGGTCCCGGGAGTGAGGCATGGAATGCGCCCCCTAGGCCTTGAAGAGCGTGAGCTGGTTGTGATCCTCCTCGGCAAGGGAAACCGGGTAGTTCCCGGTGAAGCAGGCATCGCAGAACCCCGTTCCGCCTTCGGTGTCCTTCCCGGCGGCCTGGTGCAACCCCTTGAGACTCAGGTAGCCGAGGCTGTCAGCCCGGACGTACCGTCGGATCTCATCGACCTCGTGGGTGGAGGCAATCAACTCCTTGCGGGTCGGCGTGTCGATTCCGTAATAGCAGGGCGAGATGGTCGGGGGCGAGCTGATGCGCAGATGGACCTCCCGTGCCCCGGCCCCGCGGATCATCGACACGATCTTCCGGCACGTGGTGCCCCGGACGATCGAGTCGTCCACGACCACGACCCGCCTCCCCTCCAGAACCTCACGGACCGCGTTCAGCTTGATCTTCACGCCGAAGTGCCGGATCGCCTGCTTCGGTTCGATGAAGGTCCTCCCGACATAGTGATTCCGGATCAAGCCATGCTCAAAGGGCAGGCCAGTCTCCTGGGAAAAGCCAAGGGCCGCCGGCACACCGGAATCGGGGACCGGGATCACGACATCCGCTTCGACCGGATGCTCTCGGGCCAACTGCCGGCCCAGCTCTTTGCGGACACCCGAGACGAACCGGCCGAACAGGAGGCTGTCCGGCCTGGAGAAATAGACATATTCAAAGATGCACTCAGATTTCGGCGCGGGGGGGAAGGGATGATAGGTGTGGAGGCCGCGTTCGTCGATATGGAGGACTTCGCCCGGCTCCAGATCCCGGACGAACTTCGCCTCGATCAGATCGAAGGCGCAACTTTCAGACGCCAGCACCCAGGTGTCTCCCAGCTTGCCCAGAGAGAGTGGACGAAAACCGTACGGATCGCGGATCCCCAGCAGTTCGGTCTCGTTCATGATGACCAGGGAATAGGCGCCCCTCACCTGGCTCAATGCATCGACCGACGCCTCCAGCAGGTTCATCTCCCGGGAGCGGGCGATGAGGTGAACGATGACCTCGCTGTCGGTCGTGGAGCTGAAGATGGACCCTTGTGCCTCCAACTCCTGGCGGATCTTCTCGGCGTTCGTGAGGTTGCCGTTGTGGGCCAGGGCGAGCTGGCCGCGAAGGTAGCCGGCCATCAGGGGTTGGGCGTTCTTGAGCTGTGAGGTCCCGGTGGTCGAGTAGCGGACGTGGCCGATGGCGAGGGGCCCCTTGAGCCGGCGAAGCCTGGCCTCGTGGAAGACATCCGCGACCAGGCCCATCGCCTTTTCGAGGTGGAGGGACTTGCCATCCGAGGCAACAATGCCCGCGCTTTCCTCCCCCCTGTGTTGCAACGCATACAAGCTCAGGTAGGCCAGGTTGGCCGCCTCTGGATGGCCGTAGATCCCGACGATCCCGCACTCTTCGCGGAACTTATCCAGCCGTATCTCTGTCATGACGCAGCCTTCAGCTATCAGCCCTCAGTTCTCAGGGATCAGCTATCAGCAGTCTGCTTTCAGCATCGGTCTGGTGGCTGATAGCTGACGGCTGACCGCTTCCTGTCTGCTCCTCATAGGACCCGCTTAATCCCGTGGATAGCCTGTCGGGTCCGGTGCTCATTCTCCACCAGAGCAAATCGGATATACTCATCCCCGTACTGCCCGAATCCGATCCCGGGCGAGACCGCAACCTTCGCCTTGTCGATGAGAAACTTGGAGAACTCCAGGGACCCCATCATCCGGTACGAGTCGGGGATCTTCGCCCAGACGAACATCGTCCCCTTCGGCTTCGGAAGGCTCCACCCGATCCGGTCCAGCCCATCCACCAACACGTCGCGCCGGACCCGGTAGGTCTCTACAGTCTCCTTCACACACGCCTGCGGCCCGTTCAGCGCGACAATAGCCGCGATCTGGATCGGCTGGAATATCCCGTAATCCAGGTAACTCTTGATCCGCGTCAGGGCCGAGATGATCTGCGGGTTGCCGACCGCAAACCCGACCCGCCACCCCGGCATGTTGTAGCTCTTGGAAAGCGTGAAGAACTCGACTCCAACCGCCTTCGCTCCGGGGACCTGCAGGAAACTCGGCGCCTGATAGCCGTCAAAGGTCAGGTCTGCATATGCAAAGTCATGGATCACATGCAGGTGGTGCTCCTGAGCAAATGCCACAACCTTTTCGAAGAAGGCGAGGTCCACAGTGGCCGTCGTGGGATTGTGGGGAAAGCTCAGGATCAGCAGTTTGGGCGGCGGCCAGCTTTCTCGGTGGGCCGCAACCAGCGCCCCGTAGAAGTCCGTCCCCTCTTCGAGGCGGACGCTGCGGACATCCCCCCCGGCGATGATCACGGAGTACGGATGGATCGGGTAGGTCGGGTTTGGCGCCAGCGCGACATCTCCGGGCTCGACGAGCGCAAGCGCCAGGTGCGAGATGCCCTCCTTGGCGCCGATTGTCGCGATCGCCTCCCGCTCGGGATCGATCTCGACTCCGTATCGGCGCCCATACCAGTCGGCGATCGCCATCCGGAGCTTCGTGATCCCGCGCGATGCGGAGTAGCGATGGTTGCGCGGGTTCTTGACCGCCTCGCAGAGCTTCTCGACAATGTGTGGGGGAGTCGGCAGGTCTGGGTTGCCCATCCCGAAGTCGATGATGTCGTCGCCTTGGGCACGGGCCTTGACCTTCAGTTCATTCACGATGCTGAAGACATAGGGAGGCAGCCGCTTGATCCGACGAAACTCCTCCATCCCCGCTCCTTTCCGTCAGCGTCTCGCTC
>CAZCMC010000186.1:0-3962 GCA_964499665.1 uncultured bacterium
CCCCCCCTTCGTCGTATCTTGTGACCTTCGCTAACTTGGCGGATAGATGAGAATCGGAATGAACCGGGCAGTTATTTGACCGCGTCCTTCAGGGCCTTGCCAGCCTTGAAGCGCGGCACCCTGGCAGCCTTGATCTTGATGATGGCACCTGTCTGGGGATTGCGCCCGTTCCGTGCAGCCCGCCTGGAGATAGCAAAGGTGCCGAAGCCAACCAGCGTCACCTTCTTCCCCTTCTTCAACGAGTCCCGCACCCCGGCGGTGAAACTCGCCAGGGCCATCTCAGCAGCCTTCTTGGTAATGCTCGAGTCTCTGGCAATCCTATCAACCAGCTCCGCCTTGGTCATGCCCCCCTCCTTTGAGAATAACAAGCTAATAAGTGAATCACCCGCTGTGGCCCCGCATAGCCTCTTATCAGACTTTCCTGTGATCTGTCAAGGGAAAAAGGGCTTCGGCGTTCATAGTTCAGAGTTGACGGTTGACGGTTGACGGTTGACGGACAGGAAGAGGCAATGCTCGATGGCTCTTTCTGTTAACCGTGAACTGTGAACCGTGAACCATCCCTGATGAACTCTGAACTCCGAACCGCTCCCTATAGCCCCAGATCTGTGACCTTCGGGGTTGGGCCGGAGTAGTCATAGAAGCCCTTACCGGATTTTCGGCCGTGATAGCCTGCCATCACCATCTTTCGAAGGAGCGGCGGGGGCGCGTATCGTCGCTCCCGATACTCCTCGAACATGACATTGGCGATGAAGTAGGTGGTGTCGAGCCCCACGAAATCAGCCAGCGCGAAGGGTCCCATCGGATGGTTGCAGCCGAGTGTCATCGCTTTGTCGATGTCTCCCACGGTGGAGACGCCCGCCTCCAGCGCCCGGATGGCATCCAGCAGGTATGGGACCAGCAGGCGGTTCACGATGAATCCGCAATTGTCCTTGACCGTCACCGGCTCCTTCCCCAGCGACGTCGCGAACTCATAGACGGTTCGATAGGTCTCCTCGCTGGTCCGGATGGTCCGGATCACCTCCACCAGCTTCATCACCGGAACAGGGTTGAAGAAGTGCAAGCCGGCGAACCTGTCGGCCCGGCCGGTCACGGAGGCCATCCCCATGATGGTGAGGGATGAGGTGTTGCTGACGAAGATGGTGGAGGGAGGGCAGAGACGATCAAGGGCGCGGTAGAGCTCCTGCTTCAAAGGAAGGTCCTCGACGATCGCCTCGATAATGAGGTCGGCCCCCTTCAGGTCGTCCAGGCTCAGGGTCCACCTGATCCGCCCCAGGAGGTTGGCCTTCTCCTCGGCGCTCATCCTCCCCTTCTCGACCGCCCGCTGCAGTTGCCCGTCGATCGACTTCAATCCCTTATCCAGAAAGCGTTGCTCCACCTCCCTGACGATGACGGAATACCCTGCCTGGGCAACGACCTGCGCGATCCCGGATCCCATCAGGCCGGCCCCAACCACCCCAACAGTCTTGATGATGGCCATGATTCCTCCCTACCTTATGTCAGCCGACCGCAACCGCTGCGGCCTCGTGTGGAAAGGGGCTCCGAGATGGAGCCCCCTTCACCAACATCCCTAATGAAGAACGACAGCGGCTACTCCTTGGCGAGCTCCGCGAGCGCTTCCTTCAGCTTGGCAGCCGACTCAGGGTGCTTCCCTTCATCGTGGAGTCCCATCCCTTCCTTGCACATCTTCTCCACCTTCTCTTTGGTGGCCGCGTCCTTCTTTGACTCCTTGAGCGCCGCCTGGCACTCTTTGTAGAGCTTGGGTCAGGTCTTGGCCCAGGCGGCTGGAGTGCCGAGGCCCCATGTGACGGCAACGGCCAGGACGATCATGAGCGCGAGCTTTCGCATCCAATCACCTCCCCTCTATCATGACGGTATCCCCACCTTGCGGCGGCGCCACTCGTTCAGCCGCCGTCCTATCTCAGCTTCAAGCCCACGGTCGGTGGGGTGGTAGTAGATCCGGCCCTTCAACCCTTCCGGCAGGTAGTCCTGTTCGGCAAATGCCTCCGGGAGATCATGAGGATATTGGTACTCGGCGCCGTAGCCCATCTCTTTCATCAAGGGGGTGGGCGCATTTCGCAGATGGAACGGCACCCGTTCAAGGGGAGCGTCCTCCACGTCACGCCGCGCCTCGCCGAACGCCATGTAGACGGCGTTCGATTTGGGCGCAGTAGCGAGATAGGCGGCGGCCTGGGCAAGCGCCAATTCGCCCTCGGGCGAACCGAGGAAATGAAAGGCGTCCTTGGCGGCCAGCGCCACGTGCAGCGCCTGCGGATCGGCGTTGCCGACATCTTCAGAGGCGAAGCGGACCAGGCGCCGCGCGAGATACAACGGGTCCTCCCCGGAGGCCAGCATCCTCGCGAGCCAATAGAGCGAGGCATCAGGGTCGCTTCCCCGCAGGCTCTTGTGCAGGGCCGAGATCAGATTGAAGTGCTCCTCCCCTGCCTTGTCGTACAGGAGCGCTCGGCGCTGTCCGGCCTCTTGAGCCATATTCAGCGTGAGCCTTCGGCTGCCCTCGGGCTCCCGGCCAGCCATCTGGGCCGCCAGCTCCAACGTGTTCAATGCCGCGCGGGCGTCGCCGGAACTGAACCTGGCGATGAAACAAAGCGCCTCTTCGTCTGCTCCGATGGCCAGGCGACCGAGGCCCCGCTCGTGATCGTCGAGCGCCCGCCGCAGGATCAGCACCAGCCCCTCTTCAGCCAGAGGCTGAAGGGTCAGGACCTTCGCCCGGGAGAGCAGGGGGGCGATGACCTCAAACGACGGGTTCTCCGTGGTGGCGCCGATCAGCACGATCGTCCCCCGCTCCACATGGGGCAGGAAGGCATCCTGCTGGGCCTTGTTGAAACGATGGATCTCATCGATGAACAGCAGCGTCCGCTTACCTCTGGCCCGCTCCCCTTCGGCTCGGGCGATCACGTCCCTGATCTCCTTGATCCCCGAGTTGACCGCAGAGAACGGGACGAAGGTCGCCTTGTGCTCGTCCGCCAACAGGAAGGCCAGGGTGGTCTTCCCACAACCCGGTGGCCCCCAGAGGATCAGCGATGGGAGCTCTCCGGCTTCGATGGCGGTTGTGAGGATCTTCCCCTCACCAAGCAGATGCTCCTGCCCCACGAATTCCTTCAGGCTCCTCGGGCGCATCCGGTCGGCCAGAGGGCCGGGAAGCCTCTCGCCCCGAAGAGGGGATCTGTCGAACAGGTCCGATGTCCTGTTGTGCCCTGGCTCTTTCATTCGGGGGCCCAACTTGTTATCATCGACTCGCCTTCTTGCCGCTTTCAGACCGCCTGGGGCAGCTCGCCGAGGACCCGCCGGGCAGCGGCGGCCGGATCGGCTGCCGTGGTGATCGGCCGGCCGATCACCAGGTAATCGGCACCCGCCGCGGCCGCCTCCCTGGGGGTCATGACTCGAAGCTGGTCGTCGGCTGGAGCCCATTCCGGCCGAACCCCCGGCGTCACGATCAGCATCGACGGGTCAAGGGCGGCCCTCAGCGGGGCGATCTCGTGAGTGGAGGCGACGATCCCGTCCATCCCGGCCTCGCGCGCCAGGGAGGCGAGACGGATGACATGCGCCTGAAGGCCAAGCCCGCTGCCTATCGCCTCCTCGTATCCGTGTGGGTCCAGGCTGGTGAGAATCGTCACCGCCAGCAGACGCATCGCCGAGCCGCTTTGGGTGACGGCCTCTTTTGCCGCCTGCAGCATTGACCGCCCCCCGGACGCGTGCAGCGTGCACATCACCGCCCCCATCTTGGCCGCCTCCCGAACGGCCCCGGCGACCGTATTCGGGATGTCGTGAAGCTTCAGGTCCAGGAAGACCTGGCCGCCACGTTTTTGCACCGCTTCCACCGCGCGGGGGCCCTCGGCTGTAAAGAGCTGGACCCCCACCTTGAACAGCGTGACCGCGGGGCGAAGCTGGTCCACGAGCTTTGCGGCAGTGGCAAGGTCCTTGACATCCAGGGCCACGATCAGTCC
>CAZCMC010000187.1:0-3943 GCA_964499665.1 uncultured bacterium
TGCGCGCGAGGAGTTTCACATTCTCGTCGTAGCCCCCTTGGATCCTCCGCAGCATCCGGTTGAAGCCTTCGGCCAGCCGCCCTAACTCGTCCTCGCGTCCGAGCCTAGCCTCCGCCCCGAGGTCCCCCGCCTCCGCCTTTGCCATGGTCCCCACTAGGGCCTGGACGGGCTTACTGATGTTTTGTTGAAGATACCACCCCAGGAAACCGCCGATGAGGACCGAGGCGACAATCATGATGGCGAAGGACTGGCGACGCTCCTTCGCCGCCAGCCGGTCAGCAATCTCCAATGAGAATTTCACCACGATGGCTCCGACGATTTCCCCACCCAATCGGATCGGGGCTGCGACGTTCCACTGCCGTTGGCCCCGTATCTTCTCCAATGAAGCCGTCAACCTGCCCTCCCGGACGATCGCCCAGTCCACCTGAGCGGG
Source organism: uncultured bacterium (assembly GCA_964499665.1). Classification (GTDB taxonomy): domain Bacteria; phylum Methylomirabilota; class Methylomirabilia; order Methylomirabilales; family Methylomirabilaceae; genus Methylomirabilis. The sequence continues at coordinate 434 of CAZCMC010000187.1, forward strand.
TCCCTGCTCGAGCGCTCCACCTGTTGAAGTGATCAGAGCAGGACCCCTTGCGGTCAAGGCAAACACTTCAATGCTATCGATGGTCCTTCGGACCCTCTTAATCTCCTCCATCTCTTCCCTCAGGACCTTGGGATCCTCCAGTTCTCCTCTGGTACCAATGGTTGCCGCCAACTCCTGAGCCAAGCTGACGGCCCGCTCCTTCAGGCCCTCTTCCAGCGTCTTTTCTGAGAGCTTAACGTCCAGATAGGTGGAAAGGGCAAGAACAACCCCTACAATGAGGATGACTAGAGAGATAATCCTGGTTTGCAGACTGAGTGATCTCATACGCATCGGGAAACCCCTTACGTGCCGGAGAGAAAGGAGCGCTCACTCGTGGGGTCGATCTCCCGCTGTGATGCTTCGGGGAATCCAACGGATGGGGGCCGAGAAGGAGGCTCCAACCCGGGCCCGCCATACGGATGGATGCGAATTCCGCGCATCCTTCCTTCCCCCATCACTGCGCTGTCCTGATCGCTCTAGAGAGGTTGAAGCCTTCGCACGGGCAAGATGGCTTGAGAAAAAACGGCCACACTCCCTCCCCCGACTTCGGGCTTCAACTCAGGACCATTCGTCCGTACCTGCGCAAACCGTCCTTTGCAGCGCCCGTTCCAGGCAGACGCTCAATCGGCATCGCCAGTATAAGGAAGACAACTGAGGTGTCAAGCAGTTCCTCCGCCCGCCGCGCCGCGACTACAGTAGTGGGATCCCGCTATTTCACCGGTGCAGTAAGGGGCTGGTTCTTTTCGGCGATGTAGACTGCGAGGATCTTTAGCGCAGACGTCGCGCTTGTGTTCCTGCCATTGTGGACCTGCCCCGGCGGCTGTTGGATCGCCACACCCGGCTTCAACGAGACGGGCGGCTTCCCCTCCACTTCCAAGATTCCGTCGCCTTCCAGGACATAGGCGAATTCGTGCGCAGGGTGGGTGTGCTTCCCCGTCGCCGCCTCTGGCGCGATCTCCGCGAGGACCACAAATCCTTCCTTCCCCTCCATTCCCGCCAGATCTGTTTCGAGCAACACCGTGCGCGTCACCGGCCCCTGTGTGGCGCTCAGAACTCGGGCCCCGATCGCCCCCACCGCGATTCCCACAGCCAGGGTCACGCCAAGGAATACAGCCGTTCGCCGCATGGTCGTCTCCTTTCGAGGGGCGTTGTTGGTTTCTGATAGTCTCATGCCTCCACTTCAGCCATAACGCCGATGAATGACACCGACGAGTCCTGGCTTGATTTGAGAGGCTCTCACGCTCACCCGCCCCTCGCCAAGACCGCAGCCGAGAGGGTCAGCCGATGGAGGGCGACCAAACCCGGCTCGTCAAGACCGGGGCCCAAGTAGCCGCCGGCGAGCACGAATGCAACGGGGATCCGGCGCCGCCCACACCAGTCGAAGACAAACCGCTCACGCTCCTCGAGGATCGAGCGCGTGATCCCGCGCAGGCCCCCTATGCTGCACCCCTCAAAGGGGTCCATGCCCGCATTGTACAGGCACAGGTCGAACGCCGGGGCTTCGGCCTCCAGCACCTGCAAGCGCGACCGGAGAACCACCAAATAGCGCGCGGCATCCCGGACCAGATCCAGGGTGGTGCGTGCGGTGAGCGCATAGGTATCGAAAGGCGAGACGGCGATGTCGAGTTGCCACACCTGGGGATCGTCCGCCACGAGGGAGTGAGTGCCGCCCCCACAGTGGGCGTCAAGGTCCAGGACCAGGATGGCGCCGGCCCCGGCGGCGCGGGCCGCGCGAACCCCTAGAGCGAGGCCGTTGAAGGTGCAGAAGCCCGCCCCGCGGCCACGCGCCGCGTGATGCAGCCCGCTCGATAGCGAGCCCGCGACCCCTTCTGCGATGGCGGCAAGCGCCGCCGCGACAACCCCGCCATTCGAGGCGCAGACCATAGACCAGAGTGACGGGTCCCAAGGAAATCCCTGCGACTCCGCCAGAGCGCGGGGCTCCCCCGTCCGCACGGCGGTGACGTACGACGGGTCGTGCACCTCGCAGAGCTGTGTCTCACTCAGTGGGTCGGGGCCGAGGAGATCGATCCCGCCTATCGGCTCGCGGCGCAGGGACTCGACGATCCACTGCGACTTGCGCATCGTCTCAAAGGCGTGACCCGAGCGGACGTAGTCCGGGCTGAAGAAGAGCTTCACGATGGGCGTTTCTGAATATTCCGGGCTAACGCATCGCTAAAAGCGCAGGTGAGGATGACAGCGCTATGGCCCGGCTGACGATTCCGCCGGGCCCGGAGGCGATTCCTTGTGGGAGAGTCGGTGAAGGGGCGAGAGTAGGTGACGCGCCACTCCTCTATGGGAGGACGAAGTGGGCCCTACGATTCCATTGCCATGCCGATTCATCGTGGCCGACGACGAAAGGGCGCTCCTTACCGTAACTGATGGTCTTGATCCGCTTTTCATCGATACCGGACGCCACCAGGTAGTCCTGGGCCGCCTTGGCCCGCCGCTGCCCAAGAGCGAGGTTGTACTCCTGGCTCCCGCGCTCGTCGCAGTGTCCCTCGATGACCAGATTGGGCTTCGCATTCCCCCTCAGCCATTCGACGTTCTGATCGAGCGTCTTCTTTGCGTCCGGTCGGATCAACGACTGATCATAATCGAAGAAGATGTCCTCGGGGCGCGGCTTTTTCTCTGGTTCCCTTGCGGCCACGGGAGCTGGTGGCGCGACAGGCGGGGCTGGCGGTGCGGGAGCAGGTGGTGGTGCAACAGGCGGAGCTGGCGGTGTCACAACCGGGACTGGCGGTGCGGGAGCAGGAGGTGGTGGTTCAACGGCTGGGGGTGGCGGTGCCTCAGCGGGAGCTGGCGGCGCTTCAGGGGTAGCCGGCAGTGCCTCTGTCGCGGGCAGTGCCGCCATGGCATCCCCTAGCGTCCCCTCCTTCGGGTAGATGCCCCGGTCCACCTCTGGCGCGGGTGGGGCAACCGCTGGTGGAGCTGGCGGCGCCTCTGTCGCGGGCAGTGCCGCCATGGCATCCCCTAGCGTCCCCTCCTTCGGGTAGATGCCCCGGTCCACCTCTGGCGCGGGTGGGGCAGGTGGGGCAGGAGGCAGCGGCGGAGCCATCTCCGCCTGAGGCGCCTCGACAGGCGGAGGCGGAGGGGCCGGCATATCAGGTACCATTGCGACGGGGGCGACAGCCATCTTGCTCTTCAGTGCCTGTAACGCAGTACGGCATCTGGCAGGAAGGTTCGCCATGGTGGCGTCCCCGATATGATCGAACTGAGTAACATAGTGGGTCCACCAGTCAAGACACGCCTCGGCGTTGGCGTATTCGTCGGAAGCGAGCGTCTGTGCGCCTGCCGCCTTGGCCTCGGCCAAGTCCACTCTCATTCGGTCGATCTCGGGGGTATATGATCTGGTGGTCGCGCAGCCGCCGACAATCAGAGCCACCAAGACGAAAAAGAGTGCGGGCGATGATCCCCTTGCAGTTTTCGTGATCTGGTTCATGGTCAAGCTCCCTCCTGGTTCAATCAATGGCC
>CAZCMC010000188.1:0-3936 GCA_964499665.1 uncultured bacterium
TGCCCGATCTTTTCAAGTCTCTGCGAACCGCTCGCAGAACCTCTCGGGCTTCTCCTCACTCTAACGACAATATAACGCACTGCATTACTCTTGTCAACTGTTTTTTATGCATCGCGTTATGTTATTGAAACTACAGAATATCCTGGTCTTCCTTCTAAGAAACCCCCTGCATTTCGCTACGCCTATCGTTCGGCGCTATGAATCACCCCCTTTGCGCAAGCAGCAAGGCGACTCAGGGAAGAGATTTGCCTTGACGTGGCTTCGCCTGGTATATTACTGTCGCTCGGCACCTCAGGGCGCTCCGTGCTATGTACGACCAGTAGGTCTCAAGGCGCGAAGATGACGAGAAGATACGGCTGATAAGATCGGACGGAGGTCGATGAGGCGGCCTCAAGCTGAGGAACCAGTACCGAGACTGCTCCACGAGGGGGGATTGTTGAAGTTCCCCCTTGCGCACATATCCTTTCCTTTCATAAGGAGAGATCATGACCGACTCCTTTCATAAGGAGAGATCATGACCGAGTGGAAGCTTCCGATGCCCAGCGAGCTGAGTGAAAAGTTGCAGCAGGAGACGATCAAGAATCTCCAGCGGTTTTCGAAAGGAATGGACCTGGTCTACCATCCCAGGGAGCCGCAGCTCGGGCGGACCCCGAAGGAGCTGATCCACAAGAAGAATAAGTCATCACTCTACCGCTACGGCCACGCCGCAGATCGGCGCCACGCGGTCCCGGTCCTCATGGTCCCCAACCTCGGCATAAGCCGTCCATATATCTTTGACCTATACCCAGGCAGCAGTTTCATCGAGTATATGGTGCAGCAAGGATTCGACTTCTACCTGCTGGACTGGGGGGTGTTTGGCGACGAAGATAACGGCCTCACCTTTGACGAGTGTGTGACTCAGATCCTGCCGGTGATGGTGAGAAAGGTGTTGAGGGCTTCTAAGTCCAGGCAGGTGACCTTGCTCGGCTATTGCATGGGAGCGCCGCTCGGCGCTTGCTACGCTGCCCTCTATCCGGAAGCGGTGAAGAACTTCGTCAACATGGCTGGGCCGATTGACTTCAAGCAGGCGGGGCTTTTCACCACCTGGCTGGATCAGCGTCACTTCGATATCGACAAGCTGGTCGACGCATTCGGCAGCATGCCGTCGGATATGGTTCGCGTCGGTTTCAAGATGCTGAAACCGACCATGGACTTGACGACCTTCACCAATCTCTGGTGGAATCTCTGGGACGATAGCTACGTGGAAGGTTTCCTGGCCTTGAACAAATGGGCCAATGAGTTCACCCCCTTCCCCGGCGAGTTCTTTCGGCAGTGGGTCAAAGAGTTCTACCAGCAGAACAAGCTGGTGAGGGGAGAGCTGATTCTTGGGGGAAGGTCGGTTGATCTGTCCAACATCCGCTGTCCGTTGTTGGTAGTGGGTGCCAAGCAGGACAACATCACCCCGCCCCAGTGTGCCAGGGCTCTTATGGACGCCACGTCAGGTTCCGACAAGGAATACCTTGAACTGCCTGGCGGTCACATCTCCCTCATAGCGGGGCGAGGCGCCAAGCGCAATGTCTGGCCCAAGGTGAGCGGCTGGATCGGCCAGCGATCTCAGGAAGCCTGACACAGCGTATTTCCAGGCCTCGTCTCCGCGGCGCAATGCCCATGAGAGGAATCCCCATGAGCGACGGATTCATGAACCAAGACCTCTTGTCAATGTGGAAACGCTCCATGGATCAGGGAATGGAAGCCTGGCAAAAGCTCACCGGTCAGCAGCAGGCGCCGGACATCTCTCAGTTCTGGAGACCGATGTTCGGGCAGAGCTTGGACGTCTGGACCCAGATCCTCAAACAGGGTGTGAGTAGCCCGGACGTTCTCGTGCAGTGGAAAAGGTTTCTGGACGATTCGGTCGAGGGCTGGTCCAAGGTCCTCGAGCAGGCGATGGGGACCGACGGGTTCGCCGCCGCCATGGGGAAGTTTCTCGACCAGTACATGAACACCGTCGGTCCCGTGCGCAAGAGCCTGCAATCCTCGAACGAAGAGTTCTTGCGGACCATGAATCTGCCCTCCCGCAAGCAGATTACGGACCTCGCCTCTCAGGTCGTCTCCCTGGAGGCCCGGCTGGAAGCGCTGGAGGAACGGATCGAGGATCTCGTCGATAGCATCTCTCTGCTGGAGACGTTCGTAAAGCGGGCTGCGAATCCCTGAGAGGGCGCCCGTCGCCCAAAGGACCTGGTCGCACAGGTACCTGCGGGGAGTCGAATTTGCATCTACGTTATAACGACCGGCTTAGCTTCTTACCCGGCTCAAGCGCGAGCACACACTTCTTTCCGGCGTATGGCCCGAAGGAGCTGGAACGGAACTGACAGAAGGGGGTGGAGCGATGGAGCGATCGGGGCAGGATTTCGTGGAGTTTGCCAAACAGGCCTTCCAGACCACACTGGACGCCGCTTCCAAGGTGCAACAGCAGACACACAAGTTGATGGAGGAACTGATCCGGCAGGGGGCCATGGCCCAGGGAGAGGGCAAGCGTCTCCTCTCGGATTGGGTCGAGCAGTCCAAGAAGCACATGGAGGAGCTCCAGAAGGCGGCGGCGGAGGGGTATCGCAAATGGGAGGGAGAGGCGACCAAACGTCTCTCCAGCCTGGCTCCCGCGACAAAGCAGGAGGTGCAAGAACTGCGGCAGCGCGTCGATGAGCTTGCGAGAAAGGTCGAGGCGCTAGGGCAGCGCTAGGCCCGCCTAGTGTCCCTCCAGCTATTTCCCCCTACAGCTGTGGGCAACCATGCCGCTCCAAGAAACGAGCATAGCAAGGCGCGGCCCCAGGGGCCGCACCCACTTCGCGGGTACCCGGCGTACAGTTTCAGGTACGTCGCAGGGAGCGCCCTGGAGGCCAGCAACGCCGCTAGGCGAAGTTAATTGGACCGGCATTAGACGTACAAGCCTCCGTTGACGCTAAGCTCGTGCCCCGTGATGTAGTCGCCGTCCGAGGACACCAAGAAGACGACGGCTCCGGCCACCTCCTCCGGCCGTCCGAAGCGGCCGAGTGGGATGTGCGCGATGATCCGTTCCTTCGCCTTCTCCGGGATGGCCTCCACCATCTCGGTCTCGATGAATCCCGGCGCCACGGCGTTGACAGTCACGCCCTTTCGCGCCAGCTCTTTGGCCAGGGTCTTCGTCATGGCCATCACCCCGGCTTTCGACGCGGCATAGTTGGCCTGACCGAAGCTCCCGATCTGGCCGATGACCGACGTGATGTTGACGATACGACCCCACCGTTTCTCGAGCATCCCGTCAAGAAAGACTTTGGTGCAGTTAAAGACGCCGTCCAGATTGATAGAGAGAACCTTGCGCCAAATCTCGGGGGTCATCCTCAGGAAGGTTTTATCGCTCGTGATCCCGGCGTTGTTGACCAGGATATCCACCGCCCCCAGGTTGGCCGTCACCGCATCCCTCATCTTAAGGGCGTCCGCGTGGGAACTGACGTCGGCCTTGCAAATGAACGCGGCGCTGCCGATCTTCTCGATCAACCTGGCCGTGTCCCTGGCTGCCTCCTCACTCGACTGGTAGTTAATCGCGACCTTGGCACCCTCGTGCGCGAGCGCCAGTGCGATCACTCTGCCGATCCCCCGCGAGCCCCCGGTCACTAATGCGATCCGCCCCTTCAACCTCATCGTCATTCTCCTGCCCCGCTGAAGCAGGTAGTTCCCCCAGACGCTACTCGGCCAGCATCTCGGATCCTTCTGTACGAGCGCTCCGGACCTCTCTATTAGGACAAGAACGTCCGCAGCCAAACAAGTCTGGGCCCCTTCGAAGCGAGGCTCACCTTCGCTTAGGATTCTAGCATGCCTCACCGCTTTCAGGACACCTTCTTTGTCGCCCGATGTCTCGGGTGGAACCCCCGGACTGGCGGGGACCACAGCCAACCTGCAGCTCTTTGTGTTTGACCCGAAAGG
>CAZCMC010000189.1:0-3926 GCA_964499665.1 uncultured bacterium
AGCGGGTCCCCCAGGCGATCGACCTTGAGATGACCGATCTCCCCGACCCGGCAGCTCACGCCATCCGCTGCATCCTGGAGCGTCTGCAGGAGCTGGAAAGGGAAGTTGAAACCCTCAGGAAGGAATTGCCGGCGCCTTCTGCTCCGTTCGGACACTCCCCACCCTTGCGCAGTCGGCAAAACGACTAGCCGTTCCTTCCCGCTGAGCCTTCAGCGATCAGCCCTCAGCTTTCAGCCAATACAAATAGATGCCAGGAGTATCGTCTGGTTCAGAGAGACGAGTTGTTGTTTAGTTTTGTCTGGCTGACTGCTGATCGCTGACCGCTGAGTGCTCACCACGGCACTAGGCCTCGACAACCTCATCGAGCAAGATAGGATGGATCACGAGGCCGGTGAGGAGCTTGGGGTAAAAGAACGTTGACTTGGGCGGCATCCGGAGGCCCGCGCCGGCCACTGCCTGTACCTCTGCGATCTTGGTCGGGTTGAGGAAGAAGGCAGCCCCCCACCTACCTTGTTGGACCATCCGGATGGCCTCGACGGCGTCGTGTGTGTAGACGAACGCGTCATCGGGAAGAGCGGCCTGCCCCTGACGGCGGAGCGGCCCCTCGATGAGAAGGGCATGCAGAATGGTCACGTCCAATCGTTTGTAGGCGCCCGGCTTCCCCTCCGCTACCTCGGCCTCCACAATCCGTTCGTCGGCCAAGGTCAAGACGTACGCACCCTCCCCGCCAACATACAGGCCGAAGCGGTGTATCCCCGAGCCGGTCGCCTGCAAGCGGCCCAGGATGGCCTCCGCGCCGGCTTCCAGATTGACGGGGAACGGCACGCGCTCGACACCGAACTGTTGAGGAACTTGGGCCAGGTAGGCTGCCAGGCCGCCGCCTGGAAGGTCTCGGAGGAGTCGATGGATCGGGAGGATGACCAGGCCAGGATCGTCGGCACTTACCAGCGTCATCATGATGTAATTGTAAGGCCGTGTGTTCTTCGCTGAGTGATCTCCCCGATCCTTAGCCCTCATGAGGTCCCGGAATGCCAGCGCCGTCTCGTAACGATGATGCCCGTCGGCGATGAAGATCGGCGTTGACTCAAACGCATTCCGGACCTCTGCGATCAACTCGCGGTCGTGAAAGACCCAGACGCGATGTCTGATCCCGTCCCAGTCGCTGAGGTCAATCGTTGGATCGATCTTCTCCTCCGTAATGAATAACCGATCGACCTCGAGGAGAGGACCAGGATAAATCCCGAAGATCGGGCTCAAATTCGCATGACAGGACTGCATCAGGCGAAGGCGATCCTCCTTCGGCGCTGCCATCGTCCTCTCGTGCGGAAAGACGGTGCGACCTCCGAAGTCCTCGAGGCGAACCAAGGCGATCAGGCCGCGTCTCGTCAACTCCTCTCCGCCTGGCGCACGAAAGACCTGTTGGTACAGGTACATTGAAGGGGCCGGATCACGGACCAGAATCTTCTCGGCCTGCCATCGTCGGAAGTCGTCTCCCGCGCGACGATATCGGTTCTGCTCACCGTTGTCTGCCTCACGTATCTCACCCAGGATCAGGCGGATCACATTCTGGTCGTGGCGGGCGTGAAAGGCCCGCTGACTATCCGGCGAAATGACATCGTAGGGCGGGGCCACGACCAGGCTTAGGTCTTTCACCAGTTCAGGGTTGTAGCGTATCCCCTTAAACGGTGCGATCAGCGCCATCGTTCCTCTCAGGCCTATCTATGAGCATCGTCCTCTTCGCGTGCCGGGACAAGAATTCGATGCAGATTCGTGGAACGGCAGTCGTCGTCTCGTGACTCCGCTCTTTCCTTCCGGCCCCTTATCACTATCACTCCCACGACCATTGTCAAGTCAAAACCTGTATGATAGCCTCCTCGCGTGATGGCCCGACGATCTCTCTTGGTCCCATTGCTGCTGGTTCAAGCCTGCGGAGCTGCTCGGCTTCGGGCCTTGCCCCACCAAGCCGCGCAGTCCGATCAGGGACAGCACGCCATCACGACACGGCTGGATGATGCGACCGTCACCGTCGAAGTGGAAGCGTGGCGCCATCGCCCCAGACGACTTGCCGATGACTATCTGCCGTTCCGGGTCGAGATTGTGAACCTGAGCCGCGCTCCCGTGATGCTCCAACCCGCCGAGGCACGCTTGCTCGATGACCACACCAGGGTTCACCGTCCTCTTCATCCTGAGGAGGTCGTCAGCCTCCTCTTGGAAGGTTGGGGCCTGCCGGCCCTGGTCCCGTCGATCGGATTCGAGGCCACCGGCCCGGAGCCGACCATCTTCGGCCTCGAATTGGGATTCCACTTCAACCGGGATCGCGACCTTCGCGATATCAGGCGACTGGCCTTCCCACGTGAACCGATCCCACCGGGCGAACGCGCCGAGGGCTTCATCTATTTCCCCAAGCCGCCACGGGACGCCCGCCGCCTTACTTTGCTCCTAACCCTCGATGGCATCTCCGGGCAGCATCAGCTTCCCTTCTCCTTCGCGATCGACACATGAGGACCCAATCGGCAGACCAGGTATGGTAGGATTTAAGGTGAGCAGTCCCCCGAGGCTCCAGTCTTGATAGGCATGCTGAGAAGGGCGAGGTTGAGCATACGGATGAATAAAACCCAACCTTTCTCCGTCTGATCGGTCAACGTAGATGATCAGGAGCGTGTCTGGCATGCAAGGATGGGGATCGTTGGAGGGAGTATTATGCGAGGTCTTTATACAATCCGGGGCGGCGGTCCTGAAGGAAGGGCCAGACGTCTCTGACGGCCTTCACCCATCGAGTGTCGATCTCGGCCAGGATCACCCCTTCGCTGACGCCGCTCGGCTCCACCACGAAGTCGCCGTTGGGATCGGCGCAAAAGCTCTTCCCGTAGAAGGGAAGGTCATCCTGGCCTTCCACCCGATTCACCCGAAAGACAAAACACCCGTTGCAAACCGCGTTGGCCACGATGGCCCGCTCCCACTTGGGGTGGGACGCCTCGACCGAGGCTGACATCGGCGCAAAGATCACCTCGGCTCCCATCAAGGCAAGTAGGCGGCTCCCCTCGGGAAAAAAATTATCCCAGGAGATCTGGACGCCGATCGCGCCGAACCTGGTGTGGAAGACGGGGAACCCCAGGTCTCCCGGCTGGAAGTAGAATCTCTCTTGATAATTCGGGAGCTGCGGGACGTGGTTTTTTCGGTACCGGCCAAGCAGGGTCCCGTCGGCGTCGAACACGAGCGCTGTGCTGTAGCAGACAAGGCTGGTCGCGCGCTCGAAGACCGGGGCGACGACGGCGACGCCCCGCTCTCGCGCGAACGCCCCGATGGTCTCGCTCATCGGTCCGGGAACCGGCTCCGCTGTCGCGAGCTGTGACTGGTCGGCCTGTCGAGGGAACCAGGGCCAGGCAAAGCACTCGGGAAAGCAGATGACCTTCGCCCCCCGCTCGGCCGCGATCCTCCCGAGCCCTATCGCCTTGTCCAGGTTGGCCCCTCGATCCGGGCCGCAGCCCATCTGGATCCCGGCGATCGTCAGCATCGCCTTCACCCCACCCTCTCTTCAGACCAACCGGTACAGCGGCCCCTCCTCCACCAGTCCTTCAAACGCCACCGAATCCCCGATCGCGGCCTCTCTGCCAATCGGCACCTTGAGGCGGGCCGTGACACGCAGTCCCTCCTCCAGATCGATGACCGCGATATCATACGGCTCCTGCCCCCTGAACCTGGCTGGCGGGATGCGGATCGTCGTAAACGATAGGAGCTGCCCCCGACCCGATAGGGTCACCGACCGCAGGGTCGCCGCCCCGCAGCGCCCACACGAGACATGAGGAGGGGCGGACAGTCTCTTGCAGGCGTCGCACTGAAAGGCCGAGAATTCGGCCATGCTTACCGCCGCTTGAGGATATGGACCGTGCTAACCGCCCCCGTTCCGCCGAGGTTTTGGGCGAGGC
>CAZCMC010000190.1:0-3899 GCA_964499665.1 uncultured bacterium
CTTCTCTTACTTGAGGCCTAGAGGAAGGGAATATACTCGTAGGTCCGTCGGCAAAGCCATAAATGAGGTCAGGCACTTCTCTGAGAACAGGCAAACCAGAAGAGACATTGATTAATCTGGGCGACGCCGACTCAATCATTGGAGGGAAGAGTCGTCACGCCTCATGGCCGGCGTTGCCGACGCAAAGGCATCCCGGGTCTTTCGAGGAGCTTCCCTGGTTAGCTGTCGACCAGCGCTTTCAGTTCCTTTCCCGGCTTAAAGAACGGAACTCGCTTCGGAGGGACCTGAACCGCTGCGCCACTCTGTGGGTTTCGACCTTGTCGGGCACGGCGTTCGCGGACGCGAAAACTGCCGAATCCGCGAAGCTCTACCTTGCCATCATCTTTGGACGACAACGCCTTGGAGATGCTATCGAGGATGCTATCAATGACAACCTCCGTGTCTTTCTTTGTAAGATGAACGCGGGCAGCGACCAATTCCACGAGGTCGGCTTTCGTCATGGCTCATGTCTCCTTTGTATCTAAGAATCGCATGCACGCAGTGATCCGGTCAGAAATCCATCACCGGAGAAGGTAGTCCAGGGAAAGGATCGAAAAGGGGCTGGCGGGCAAACCGATATTAAAGAGGGCTGCCCGGTTTAGAAGATCCAAAAGGAGGAACCGTCGTTTTCGCTCCTGAATCACTATCGGCTTCCCTGGAATCCCGGCCAAATTCGCCGCCCGGTCTATGGCATCCTGAAGATTTCCCAGCTGGTCTACCAATCCGAGCGATTTAGCTTCACGGCCACTGAAGATTCGCCCATCAGCCAGCGCCTCAACCTTCTTTCGATCCAACTTTCTGGTTTTTGCTACAACGTCGATAAACTGGCCGTGGACATCATCCAACAGCCGCTGGAGAATCTCTCGCTCCGCCTCGGTCATCTCTCTGGTTGGCGAGGCAAGGTCCTTGTGCTCGCCGCTTTTAATCACCACTGACCTTACGCCGATCTTTTGTAAGAGCCCGGAGATGTTGGGGACCTGGACCAAGACCCCGATGCTTCCGGTGACGGAGCCTGGATTCGCTACAATGACATCCGCCGCGCTGGCAATGTAATAACCACCCGAGGCGGCCAGGCTGCCCATAGACGCAACCACGGGTTTCTTGCCGACCTCGCGGGCCTTTACGACTTCTTCATAAATCTCTTGAGAGGGGGCCACACCGCCCCCGGGACTGTTGATCCTCAGAACGATTGCCTTCACGGAGGGGTTCGTCTGATGTTTTTCGAGTTGTCCGATCACCTCTTTGGAATCTAGAATAACTCCTTCGATGGTGATCAGCGCGACCTTGCTCCCACCAAGATGCTGCCATTTGCCAAGCCAGAAGGCTAGGCCGAATAGCAACACGAGACCCGTAAGCGTCCCAAGGCTGACAACGAGCCATAACCGTTTCATCGCTTCGATCGATGGGGTGCTTAAGGTTCCTCGTCTCGGTGATCCTGGCGACGCAAACGCCGAGGAAGCGCATCGGCATTTGCGTCGGGCTCGCTCTGACCGTCCAGGTAGGCCCGGAGACTTAATCCGAGCTTGCGCTCCTCCGCATCCAGCTTGATGATCTTGAGAGTGAGCTCGTTACCGACGGAGACGATGTCTTCCGGCTTCGCCACCCGTTCATGACTCAACTCGGAGACGTGCAGAAGCCCCTCAACCCCATCCTCCAACTCGACGAAGGCGCCGAAGTCCGCGAGGCGAACCACTTTAGCCTTTACGTCCATGCCAACACGGTATTTGTCCGGGACCCTCGATTGCCAAGGATCCGGCTGGCTCTGCTTGAGGCCGAGGGAAATTCGACGGTTGGTTTTGTCCACGTGCAGGACAACAGCCTCGACTTTATCACCCCGCTTCAAGACCTCTGAGGGGTGACGAACCCGTTTCGTCCAGGACATATCTGAAACATGAATCAAGCCGTCGATCCCCTCTTCGAGTTCGACAAACGCCCCGAAGTCGGTGAGGTTCCGGATCGTTCCCTCAACCCGGGTCCCTACCGGGTACCGCTCCTCCACAAGCAACCAGGGGTTCGGTTCGGTCTGGCGCATGCCAAGCGAGATGCGCTTGTTCACTTGATCCACGTCTAGGATCATGACCTCTACAGGATCTCCCACGGACACCACCTTTGAAGGGTGCTTGACCCGTTGCGTCCATGACATCTCAGAGATATGAACCAACCCTTCGATTCCTTCCGCCAGCTCGATGAAGGCGCCATAGTCGGTGAGGCTCACTACCTTGCCGCGAACCCGAGAGCCGACAGGGAACCTTTGCTCCACGCCTTCCCAGGGGTCCTTCGTTCGCTGTTTGTAGCCCAGGGAGACCCGCTCCGCGGCTCGATCAAACTTCAAAACCACGACCTCGACCTCATCGCCAACGGCGAAAAGCTCAGAAGGGTGACTGACGCGACCCCAGGACATGTCGGTAATATGAAGGAGACCGTCCAGCCCGCCGAGGTCGATGAAGGCGCCGTACTCGGTGATATTTTTGACCTTGCCTCTGATAACCTTCCCCTCCTGTAACGATTGAAGGGTCGTATCCTTAAGGGCTCGCCTCTCCTCTTCCAACAGCTCCCGCCGAGACAGGACGATGTTCCCCCGGCGTTGATTCAGCTTGATCACTTTCATCGGGAAGCTTTTCCCAATGAGTTTGTCGAGATCGCGGACCGGCCTGAGATCTACCTGGGAACCGGGGAGAAACGCCCTCACACCGATATCCACCATCAACCCGCCCTTGGTCCGGCCCAAGATAGTCCCGGTGATCACCTCACCCTTCTCGTAGGACCGGCGAATGTCATCCCAAACCTTAATCTTCTCTGCCTTCTCCCTGGAGAGGACAATGAGACCATCGCTATCCTCTTTCTGATCCAGGTAGACGTCGACAGCGTCGCCAACCTTGATGGGAAATTCCCCGGAGAGAGTCTGAAATTCCCTGAGTGGTATAGTGCCTTCGGACTTGTAGCCGATATCGATCAGGACCGTGTCGTTCTTGATCTCCAGTACGGTCCCCCTAACGATCTCCCCCTCAACGATCTCCCGTAGGCTCTGGGCGTAAAGCTCGACCATCTCCGGGGAACATTCCTGGACGTCGAGTTCACGATCCAGATCGTCCGTCGATTGGTAAACCGCCTCGTCCAATTTCTCCGCCTCAGGCATCATACCCGTTCGATCCCCCTTCTGTGAAGGTCATCATCTCTCCCCCTTTCTCTCCTTTGATTCCTCGTGCCTCGGTTTGTTGTAGCGTCCCCGGCGTGTGGCCCCGATCGCTCGATCACGCCACGCCGCCCTCCGACCCGGCTTTGAGGGCGGCAATCCGGTCCATAATCGTCTGGCTGAACCTCACTATTTGCTCCTGCCACTCCCCCGGCCGCTCCTCCGCGAAGTAGACCGGCTCCCCGAATTTCACCAAGACCTGTTGGGGCTTGGGAAACCAGGCGTCCTTTGGAAGTATCTTCTCCGTTCCGCGGTGCAACATCGGGATGACCGGCACTTTCGATCGTGCCGCAATCAATCCGATGCCCGGCCTCGCGGGTCGCAATTGATTTCCGTCGCCCCGAGTGCCTTCGGGGAAGATCACAACAACCTCCCCCCTCTGCAAGAGGGAGATGGCACGCTTCATGGCCTGCAGGTCAGTGCGACGGCGGCTAACTGGAAAAACCTGATACTGTCGGAGTAACCAACCAAACGGGCGAAAGCGGAACAACTCCTCCTTGGCCATGAAGTGAACGGGACGCCGAATCGCGACCGCTACGATGATGGGATCAAGGAAGCTCGTGTGGTTGGCCGCTACAATCGCGGCTCCCGATCGAGGAACATATTCTGCCCCATTGACACGGAGGCGAAAGATGACCTTGGCGATGACGAGGCAGAAGAGGCGACT
>CAZCMC010000191.1:0-3891 GCA_964499665.1 uncultured bacterium
GGAAACAGCGACCGCCTCGATCGTGAGGCCCTTCGCCGACCTCGCCTCTTTCAGGAACTGGCCAACTGTGAGCTCTGTGCTGCCCGCGCCGCTATCCATTTTCTCTATCCGCCTCGGGAAGTGCCCGAGCGCTTTCGTCACCGAGGTAAAGGCTTCCGGCCCCTTGCCTGGCGCGGGACAACTGGGCCCGCAACTCACTCCGGCTGTTCTCGAGCTGTGTCAGTGCTCTCGGCAACCGCCCCTCAATTTCCCCCTCCATCTTCTCCAGGGCATCCGCGATGGTCCTCAGTGCCGAGCTGAGCCGCGCCACGTCGATCTTGGCCGAGAATCGTATGACCACCTGAAGCAGAGAGAGCAGATACGGAAGCGCCTGGCTGTAGCTCACGATCACGATCCCCTGTTTGAACGCATCCACGTGCACCTCAAAGCAAAGATCAAAGACGGCATCGGGCACGACCACCACACCGAGGTGGATCGTCCGTTCAGGATCAAGGTATTTCGCAGCCTCCTTGACCTTCTTTCTTACTTCGCCACGAATCGCCTCGATGAGCGGGCGGCGGGCCTCAGGGTCGTCGGTGTCCGCCAGCTTTTCCAATTCGGCCATGCTGGGCCACTTACTATCGATGGGGAGCACCTTGTCGTTCGGCAGCCGGAAGGCGAACTCCACGACCTTGTTGTTGATGGTGAGATTCGTCTCACGGAGCTCCGGCGGCAACTGGGCGAGGATCCCTTCAAGGATATGCTCGCCGGCCATGCCCCGGCTCTTCGTCCCTGTAATCACGTGCTCTAAACGTCTCAACGACTCGAAGGCTTGCCGCGCTGCCGTCTCCCGGACCTCCTCCGCCGACTTCACCTGAGCCACGAGCTCTCGGGTCTGGGTGATCTCATGGCGAAGAGTTGTCTGCGCCGACACAAGATTGGTTTGTAAGCTCTCCTGTACCTGCGCCAGCGTCTGGGCAAGACCACTGCGAGCAACCGCGGTCGTCTCCACCATCTTGGTCTCCAGCGATTGGAGCCCGCGCTCCGTGTCCTGCGCCTGCCCGCGAAGGCTCTCCTGCTGCCGAGCGATCACCTGGGTTTCAGCGGCGAGGAGACCGAGCTTGTCGGTCAACTCACCCAAGCTCTTCTGAAACCCGGCCGCCAGCGCCTCGACCAGGCGATCTTGTCCCCGCCCGCCTCGAAGCAAGACGAGGAGCGCCGCGACCAGCAACAAGGTCAGGACGACCAATGGGATAACTAACCAGGGTACCCACATCATCGGGACCGATCTTCCAAATAGAATCGACAGGCTATCGGGAGACAACTAAACTTCCCCGAACCATCCCCTTCCTTCCCTCTCTGAAGCTGTAGCAGTTGGTACAGGCCGTGGACAATCAGCTTAGACCGAATTGTTCCCGGCGCTTTCCTTCCCCCCACCCCCGTTGAGATGAGCGATCTCGGTTAGCGCCTCGGCCCAGGAGCGGACGCGGCATACATTGCCCGGTAGAAGCCCCTGGTTCCAGGGATGGTCGAACAGCAAGACCGGGATGGCCGTCTCCGCGACGGCGGTCGCCACCGCCAGCTCATCCTCGATGAAGACGTCGAGCTGCAATTCAGATGCGGCTCCCGACTTGTGGCGACCCACCGGCTCGCGCGCCTTATGTATGACGGCTTCGAAGCGGGACAGCAGCCCAACATGGGTCAGCCAGCTCCTGGTGATCGGCTCGTCTGCTGGCGAGCGGCCGGTGATGATGAACAGGCGATGCCCGTCTTCGGCCAAAGATTGCACGGCCTCCTTGGCCCCGGGCAAGAGAGGGCGGGATGAGAAGAAGCCGGCTTCGATCAGCTCCGAAAAGAAGTCGTTGGCCTCTTGACGAGAGATCCGGGGAAACCTGTCGAAGATCCGCCACGCGGCGTCGGCGAGATCGATCTGCAGGCCGAAGCGCTGATTGAAGGCCCTTGTGTAGTACGGCAGCGAATCGGCCAGGACGTCGTCGATATCGATGCCGATTTTCATCCCTCACGCTCCCCTGTCCAGGCGGTCGCGGGGCAGATGGTCCTGAAGGCGCAGAAGCCGCAGACCCATGGACTGGGCGTTGCCTGAAAAAGCCCGCCCCGGATCCCGGTCGCCGCCGCTCTGATTCGGTCAGTCGCCCGGTCGAACTCCTTCTCTCCCTTGAGAGCCCTTCCTACCACGACGCCACCCGGGGTCAGGAAGTGCAGCTCGACCCGATCGGGCAACCGGCTGACCGACTCCCGGTAGGCCAGGGCGTACAGGGCAAGCTGCTGGCTCTCCCGGGCCTCTTTTCCCGCTTCCTTCTGATCCCGGACCATTGACGACTTATAGTCGATAATCGCAACCTCGCCGTCCCGCTCGTCGACCCGGTCCAGGAAGCCGGTGACCGTGTCCTGACCGATCTGGAACCGGAACCTCTTCTCGACGAACGTGGGCGGCTCCGCTCCCTCGGCAAAGGCATGAAATTGCGTGAGGGCGTCACGGCCCTCCCGAAGCCGCGCCTCCTCGTGCTCCCGCGAGATGAACCCCTCATTGACCCAGTGGGCTTCGAAGGCGTCGATCAGCTCCTGAGAGGACATCGTCTGGCCCTGAAGGCGCCGATTATTGTACGCTTGAACGGCCCGGTGCAGTGCGGCGCCATAGGCGACCGCCTGATCCCTAAGGACCGGCACCCGCAGGATGTGGACATATTTGTATTTCAGCGGGCAGGTCAGGTAGTCGTCGATCCTATAGTGGGAGAGGTTGAGGGGCACGTCAGGCTGTGCGGGCAGGGCCGCCTCGACCTCGGGCGGCGGCGCGGCCCGATAGATGACCGCTTCTGCTGCCACTCTCCATGGACGCTCCTCCTCCGCCTTGGGCAGCGTCAGCGCCTCCGCCACGAATCGGCTTCGCTTCCACTCCCGCTTTGTCCCGTAATCCCTGGCTCGCGTCAGGAAGAGGTGCCGCTTCGCCCGGGTCATGCCGACATAGAACAGACGCCGCTCCTCCTCAAGGTGAAAGTCGCCTGACGGCACGTGGTCTTTGATCAGCTCGTCTGGGAGTGGGATCGCTTCCTTCCGGTCAATCGAGGGAAACCGCTTTTCAACCAAGCCAGTGAGAAAGACCGCCTCGAACTCCAGCCCCTTAGCCTTGTGCAGGGTCAGGACCTGAACCGCGTCTCCCGCTTCCTCACCCTCCGCGATTGGGGGGTCCTCCCCCGCCTCGATCAGCATCGTGAGATACGGGACAAAGCCGGCCACGCGGTCCTGCGGCGCCACCTCGCCGAACCGTTGAACGAGGCCGAAGAACGCCGCCAGATTCCCGACCCGTTGATGATCGCGGGGAGAGGTCGAACGGACCAGCCGCTTGCCATAGCCGGGGCGCTCCATGAGAAACTCGTAGAGGACCCGTCCGGTCGGCTCCAGGGTCGCCTTCCTGAGATAGCGGTCGAGGTCCGCCAGGAGGGCGGTGGCAGTAGCGCTCCCCTCCGGCGAGACTACAGAGAGCTCCGGGACGCTGCCGGGTCGTTTCGTCACATCGAGCAGCACCTCGTACAGGCTCCGATGCCTCCGCCTCGCATAGGCGTTACAGAGGATGAGATCGGCCCCTGGCATCCCGTAGATTTCGGAGCCGGCCAGATGAAAGAGGCTCAGAGAGTCCTGTGGGTCAGCCAGCAGCCGGAGGAACGAGACGACCAGCCGTATCTCCTCCCTGTCGTACAAACCCTTCGCCCCGCTGAAGCTCCAAGGAATCCCCTTCATGTTCAGCGCTCGCAGAAATGGATCGGCGTCGCTGTTTCTGCGGACCAAAATGGCGATGTGACCCGGCGGACAGGCTTTCGCCTCGACCAGCTCCTCGATCTTGCCGGCGACCCAGTCGGCCTCTTCCTGATAGGTCTGGAAGGCCACACTCTCCAC
>CAZCMC010000192.1:0-3886 GCA_964499665.1 uncultured bacterium
AAACCGTGTGGATCGTTGTGTCGGATGATGGCGAGCTCCTCCTCGGTTGGTGGCGGCGTCTCATGAACGTCTGGTGAAACCCGAATCGCCCAGCCGGTCTGCTGTCGCACCTCATCCGTCGTCACCCCAGGATGATAGGATGTGAGAACCGCTTCCTTAGTGTTGCCATCGAATGAGAATGTCCCCAGGGTCGTGACGATTACAGCAGGCCCGCCGCCGGGAAGACCGACTCGCTGTCGCCAATCGCCCCCCTCCCCGTAACCTGGTGACGTGACGTAGTCCACGCGCTCCTTGAACCGGCGTCGCTCGTGCTGCATGACGATCAGGAGCCGTCCCGCCAGCGAGGCGATATCGGCCGCCCCTCCGCTCCCGGGGAGCTTCACCGTCGGATGTTCGCGAGACCCGATGTACGACGTGTTCAGATTGCCGAATCGGTCTAGTTCCGCACCACCGAGGATGCCAAGCTGTACCGCTCCCTGTTGCAGTAATGCCATCACGTTGATCATCCTGGTGCTCCAGAGAGCGCCCGCGATATTTGCCGGGTCGGACATCGTATAGAGCAGCTCGGGAGCAGGTTCATCCCGTATCAACCCGCATTCAAAAAGACCAATGGCGGCTGGAGCATGGGTTCTCTTCGCAAGGGCAAATGCCAGGAGAGGCAGGCGCATCCCGACGAAGACCAGCTCCCCATCCCTGATCTGCCGCGCCGCAGCGGCGACCATCAACTCTTGCGCCGTATACGTGCCGTCCCGGTTCATTCTGCTTCGCCTTTCGATTCACCCTTCCAACTCGGGAACAATCTCGGAACTTGGAACATGGGACCTTGTTCAATACCCATAATCCACCGGCGCTGCCATCAATCGTCGAGAGGGCTTCAGCTGCTTCAGCCGCTCCTCTCCCAAGCGGGTAAGATAGGCTGTCCGAGTTTGGACGTCGAGCACCCAAGCCTTCAGCCATCGCTGAAACCCTTCCTGCGTCCGGCTAGCCTCATGGTACGCTCGATAGAATTCATGGTCACGGCCGTAGCACCCCTGAGTCGGTGAGGGGTGGGCTCCCCACGGCTCATTCACGACCGCGACGACCTTGGATGAGGGTAGCAAGACTCGATTCGGATCGCTCAGAATCACATCGCGGGACACCAGCTCTTCTGCAACGAGGACGACGCCACGGCTGGCAAGGCCCCCCTCCTCGCTTACGCCGAGATTTCCCCAGCAATGCGCGTTTCCCTCGTCGTCGCTTCGCTGCACATGAAGGATGGCGATATCCGGGTTGATAGCCCGCACGAAGACGAGCGGCGCCCCTGTGTCCGGGTCCGCGGAGAGTCGTAGTGAGGGATTGCCCGCGAGCAGATCGGTCCCGAGGAGTGATCGGGTTGGAATAAACGGCGCTCCAAGCCCCCCCGCCAGCAAGCCCAGGGCAATGGTGAAGTTGCTGTGATCCTCGACAACTAGGCGATCCGGGTTGTTTGCTTCCACGGCGCGACGATAGTTGTGGGCGAGGCCAACGCTGACGTTTCCAATCCAAGCTGCGATCACCCGTGAAACGCAACCCGCCCCGATGAGCTGATCGAAGAGGATGTCGGAAATCGGGCCGATCAACGTCAGATCGCGTCTCCGCTGCCTGATGATCTCGTGGCCGGCGGCGAATGGGATTAACGATTCGAGCGCTGCCCCCATCAGCACAGAGCAGCCGCTTGGAACGAACCGTTCGATTGCCTGCGCCATCGTCACCACTTTTCCCATTACCACTGAATCTCCAAAAGCCTTCCGCGATTACTTCGGTGAACCGGCCATGGTGTCCGAAAATCAACCGCAGGACCGATCAGCGGAACGTTTGCGTATCCGTATCGTGTGTCCGCCGAACAAGATGATATGAGCGATGGCTGGAATTCGGATCATGGGCTGAGTGGTTGGGGTCGGGAAGTCCCGCCGTTAACCTCTGAAGGAGGGAAGCCGGTTTCAGAAAGTGTCGCAGTCGAAGGCGGCCCCTCATGCTTTCTGATGAAGTACTCCTGAAAGGCCTCCGGATCGCTCGGAGAGGTTGGCTCCCCCGTTCTGCGGTTAACCGAAGCCTGAAAGACGCCCTCGGGCGGCGAAAATGTCTCAATCTGACTGTCCCCAAGGCTTCGCTTCATGAAATCAACCCAGATCGGAGCGGCGAGTTTCCCGGCTGTTTCGTGAGCGCCGATCGAACGAGGTTGATCATATCCAAGCCAGAGCCCGGCCACAAGACTTGGCGTGTATCCGAGGAACCAAAGGTCCTCGGCGGCCTGACTGGTCCCGGTCTTGGCCGCTACAGGCCGCCCGATCCGTTGGGCCGATTTGCCTGTTCCACGCTCGACGACTCCCTGCAATAGCGAGGTCAACAAGAAGGCGGCCTGCTTACTGAGCCCCTGCTGCGGTTTTGGAGACCGTTCTTCGAGAAGAACTTCACCGGGGCCGATGACGCGCCGGATAGCGAAGGGCGGTGACACCGTCCCCCCATCGGCGAACGCTTGGTACGCCGAGGTCAACTCCAGCAGGCTCAATTCCGACACGCCCAACGCCAACGCGTATTCGCGCCGGAGCTCGGAGGTGATCCCAAGCCGACGAGCAAGATCGATCACCGGATCGACGCCAATCTGTTGGATCAGTCGGACCGTTGGGACATTGATCGACTCCTCCAGAGCCCGGCGGAGCGTCACAAAGCCCCGGTACTGTCGGTCCAGATTCTCCGGGGCCCAGGTTTCGCTTCGCCCACTCCCGCTGATTTCGAACTGGATCGGGGCATCCTCGATCAGGCTGGCTGGCGTGAGGCCCTGCTCAAAGGCAGCAGCGTACACGAGCGGTTTAAACGCAGAGCCGGGTTGCCGTTGCGCCTGGACCGCGCGATTGAACTGGCTCCGGCCATAATCCGAACCGCCCACCATCGCCTTGATCTCTCCCGTCTTGACCTCGATGGCAATCATGGCCGCCTCAAGGGGTGGAACGTCTCCACCTTTTTGCGCGGCTTTCTGCTTGGCAATAGTCGCAACCCCACGCTTGACGGCCTCGACTGCAGCCCGCTGCATGCGAGCATTCATGGTTGCGTAAATCTTAAGGCCGCCCTGCCGCACCAAGATCGGTCCCAGACGCGCGTCAAGCTGCTGCCGGACGTAGTCGACCAGCCAGGGAGCCGCACCCCGCCCCCGAAACATGGGATTCACCGAAATCGGCGTGCGGCTTGCGCTGCGCGCCTGCGTCTTCTTGAGCGCGCCGGTCGCAAGCATTCGGTCCAACACGTATTGCCGGCGCGCCTTGGCACGCTTGGCATCAATCAACGGGGAATATCGCCCAGGGGCTCGCGGGAGTCCGGCCAGAAGCGCCGCCTCTGGAAGGCTCAGCTCTGCGACGCCTTTGCTGAAGTAGGTCCTGGCTGCCGCCTCGACTCCATACGCCCCATGGCCGAAATAGATGGAGTTGAGGTACATCTCCAAGATCTGGTCCTTCGTGTAGCGTTGCTCGATCTCCCTGGCCAGCTCGAACTCCCTCACCTTCCGCCCAATGGTCCGTTCATGGCTGAGGAAGAGGGTCTTGGCCAGTTGCTGGGTGATGGTGCTTCCCCCTTCTTTCACCTGAGCGGCCAGGAGGTTTTTGATGGTTGCCCTAGCCATTCCTCTGAGATCGACCGCCCCATGTTGGTAGAAGCGGGCATCCTCGGCAGCGATAATCGCGCGGCGTAGGTTCGTGGGAATCCTGGCCAACGGGATGAAAACCCGGTATTCGGGAACAATGGAGGCAAAGGCTTGCCCCTCATCGTCATAGAGGATGCTTGGTTCTCCGGGTTGAAAGATCGGGAGCTGCAGTAAGTGAGGAAGGTCCTCCACGCGCACCAGCGGCGCAGCCCACGCGGGAGAGCCAAGAAGGGC
>CAZCMC010000193.1:0-3880 GCA_964499665.1 uncultured bacterium
TGCTGGAGCCGGCGGGGGGACTTGAACCCTCGACCTGCTGATTACGAATCAGCTGCTCTGCCAACTGAGCTACGCCGGCGGCTAGGCGGGGTTACTATAGCCAAGGGTCTCCGGACTGTCAAGGCACGGTACCCTTTTCTTTTTCAGTCGGGACCAGTATAATACGCCTACTTTGAAGCCACAACCGATTCGAGGGGAGATGCGACGCGATCTGAGCGAACAGCGGGTCGCCCACATTCGGGAGCTTCCTCAGGGCTCCTCGAAAAAGTTCCTCCTCACCTGCAACGGTCAACGGGTGGAGGGATTCGTCATCAACTATCGCGGAAGCTTCTACGCCTATGTGAACCGCTGTTGCCATATACCGATGCCAATGGACTGGTTCGAGAACCAGTTCTTATCAGAAGATGGCCGCTTCATCATATGCGCCACCCACGGCGCCACCTATGATCCGGCCACCGGCGAATGCGTGGCTGGGCCATGCCCCGGGGAGTATCTCGAGCGATTGCTATTGAGGGTGGTGGAGGGAACCATATTTATCGTCTGTCCGCTCCTGACCCCGCACTAGGATGCGGCGGAATCAGGCGGTCGACATGGGGACGAGAAAAGGAATGCGATGACGGCCACACCCGATCAGGACCTGACACAGGTGTTGGAGGTCAATGCCAACTTCTATCGGGCCTTCGAAAGCCTGGATATCCAGCGAATGGCAGCCGTGTGGGCGAGGGGAGACCACGTCAGATGCGTACACCCGGGGTGGTCGCTCCTCTCAGGGTGGGAGGCTGTGAAGGCGAGCTGGGAGCTGATCTTCTCCAACACCAAGGAGATTCGCTTTACTCTCACCGACGTCCGCGTGCAGATTCGGGGAACGATGGCCTGGGTGGTGTTAACGGAAAACCTCCTCTCCCAGGTCCAGCAAGACGTGACCGCGACCTCGATCCTCGCCACCAACATTTATGAGAAAACCAACGGCATCTGGCAGATGGTCCACCACCACGCCTCACATGTCTTCTCCAGCCGCACGGCCTCCGATAAGGAGGTCACCCACTAACGGACCGCTGCCTGCGCCAGACGGTCATCATGATGAGACATCTTACGACGACTCGCCCGATTATTGACATCCACGTTCACGTTTTGCCGCCCGACGCCTGCAGCGACCAGGCATACGTGTCAACCAAACAGTGGAACTGGCCGCCATTTCTCTTGATGCGCTTGCGCCATCGACTCAGGCGGCAGGAAGCGGTCGGCGGCAACGGGATCATACGGCGCCATCTCGCCCGAGCCGTCGCCGACATGCGAACCGTCGATCGGGTCGTCACATTGGCCCTGGATGCGGTCTATGACGACATGGGCAGGAGGGACAGTCGGCGGACCCATTTCTACGTCGCCAACGACTACGTGTTCAAGCTGGCCAAGGCCGACGACCGTTTCCTGCCGGGCGCCTCAGTGAACCCCAGGCGGCGAGACGCGCTCGACGAGCTTGATCGGTGCCTTGAGCTGGGCGCCGTCCTGCTCAAGTGGCTCCCCAACTCTCAGGGATTTGACCCGATGGATCCCTCACTTGTCCCATTCTACCGTCGAATGGCCCAGGCCCGCCTCCCGCTGCTGTGCCACACCGGGCCGGAGTATGCCCTGACTACGGCTGATCGGAGGCTCGGTCGGCTCGAGAGCCTCCGGCTGGCCCTGGACGAAGGGGTGACCGTCATCGCCGCCCACGGTGGCGGCGCCGACATCCTGAACTTGGGTCGCGCCTTCCACACCGCTGCCGACATGCTGTTGAAGCACACCAACCTGTACGCCGACACCTCCGCGTTTACCCAACCGAACCGGTCCTTCTTCCTGCGACGCTTCCTGCGCCACCCCGAGCTGTACCCGAAGCTCGTTCACGGAAGCGATGTGCCACTCCCCATCATCCCTTGGTTGTTCCTTCGCAGCCTTCCATTCCGAGAGATCGTGCGCCTGAGTCAAGTCGCCAGCCCCATTGACCGGGACTGCCTGATCAAGCAGGCCCTGGGCTTTCCCGACAGCGTCTTCCGCAGAGGGTCTGAGCTGCTCCGGATGGACCGCGCGGGCCCCTGACGGCAAGCGAGCTGCCCGATATGGCTGCGATCGAGAATATCCCTCTCCCCTATCGATGTGCCGCCGCCCTGGTTCATCTGATGCTGAAGATTTACTTTCGGTCGATCGAGGCGACGGGTAGAGAGCGGATCCCGAAGGAGGGCCCTGCCATCTTTGCCTCGAACCACCCCAATTCCACGATTGATCCGTTCGTCCTCGGCAACCTGGTGGGTCGCAAACTCAACTTTATGGCGATGAGCAGCTTTTTCGAGAAGAAGCCTGTCGCCTGGTTCCTCAGCCGGTGCGGGGTGATCCCGATCCACCGCCGACAGGATGACCCGAAAAAGATGGATCAGAATGTCAGCTCGTTCGCGGCGGCCTTTCGAGCGTTGGAGGCCCAGGAAGCGATCGGGATCTTCCCCGAAGGTGAGACGCACGACGATCCCCAGATCAAGAAGATCAAGACAGGCGCGGCACGAATCTCCCTGGAAGCCGAGGCAAGGAACGACTTTCGCCTGGCGGTCCGGGTGGTCCCGGTCGGTCTCAATTACATGGACAAGACCCGGTTCCGAAGCGATCTGCTGATCAATGTGGGCGAGCCGATCGAGGCCAAAACATACGAGGAGGCCTACCGAAGAGACCCGCAGGCAGCGATAAAAGCAATGACCAAGGAACTACAGCACCGACTGGAATCCCTGATCGTCAATCTCGAAGAGTCGGGGTTGAAACGGCTCCAACGTGCCCTCGAGGAGATCTACATGGAACGAGTGCGGGAGGTGGCACCCCCCAATGAGGAACGGAAGGGGATCGCCGACACGTTCACATGGCGCAAGCTGATCGCCGATTGCGTGAACTACTATGCGAAGCATGACCCAGACAGGGTCCGAGCGATCGGCTCGCAAGTGCACCGGTATTATCGCGTGGCACGCCGGATGCGCCTGAATAACGAGCTGCTCAGACAACACCCAAGCCGGGGGGCGACCTGGTTCACCGCGGCCAGGATGGCCGTCATAGGGATAGTGGGCTTCCCGATCGCTTTCTATGGGGCCGTCAACAGTTACCTCCCGTACCGCTTGGCGAAGTTGGCCGGCATGCGGAATCCCTCTTATCGTGCCCACGGCGATAAGACCAAGATCTCGATCTACAGTCTTCTGGCGGGTGCAGTGGCCTTCCTCGTATTCTATCCCATCCAAGGATTCCTGGTGTGGTTCTTCTTTGGCAACCCCGCAGCAATCATTTACCTGTTGAGCCTTCCACCCTCCGGCTTCTTCGCCCTCTGGTACTCTGAGCGGCTCAAGGTGTACCGCCGCGATCTCTTTTACGCCAGGCTCCACATGACGCACCGGCGGCTGATCTCCGTCCTGAAGACGCGTCGTGACGAGGTGCTGGCGACTTTGGATGCGGTCAGGATACGCTACGTTCGCAAGGTAGGAGAGCGAAGAGAGGAGGACGGGGATACGAACCGGGCGCCAAGAACAGATCGCCAGATCCCGGCAGGAGAAGGTTGAACGGCGGCCAACCGCTCCCGCAAGGCCTTCCGCCACGGCATGGCGAGTCGCGTCCCGGGAGAGAGAGTGCCGGGAGGTGGATGCTGCAGCAGTTCTATCCCTTCCGCTGCACCAGTTCCATCAGCATGAAGGCGATCGCGTACAGCAAGGCAATGCCCGCGCCGGCCGCGTAGGCTCTCGGGCTTAAGCCGCCTAGCCGCCTCACGGCCATCCAGGAGACGTTGGCGATCCCCAGGCTTGTGAAGGACGCCGCCAAGGCCAGGTAAGAAAGATCCCTCCAGATTCGCATCGGTCGTCGCTCCTCAGGATGTTCGCCC
>CAZCMC010000194.1:0-3857 GCA_964499665.1 uncultured bacterium
CGGGGATGACCCCCTATGAACTGATGCTCTCCGAGTCGCAGGAGCGGATGTTGGTCGTCGCCAGGATGGGAAGCGAGCGGCGAGTGAAAGAGGTCTTCGAGAAATGGGATCTGGATGCGGTCGCGATCGGGCGGGTGACCGATGATGGATTGTTGCGGGTCCTGGATCATGGGAAGGTGGTGGCAGAGGTCCCGGCGAGGGCGCTGGCCGACGGGGCGCCGGTCTATCGACGGTCGATGGTCCCTCCCGAGGAGAGCGCCGACGGGCACCGGCTTGACCTTTCGACCGTTCCCCTGCCCGACGATTATTCCGGGACGCTCCTGGATCTCTTGCGATCGCCGAACATCGCCTGTAAGGAGGCGATCTGGGAACGGTATGACCACATGCTGTTCTTGAACACGGTCGTCCCGCCGGGATCGGATGCTGTCGTCCTCCGGCTCCCCGGTGGAAGGCGCGCCATCGCGGTCTCCACTGATGGCAACGGCCGCTACTGCGCCCTGAATCCTTACCGGGGCGCCGTGATCGCCGTGGCCGAGGCGGCCCGGAACGTGGTCTGCGCGGGAGGTGAGCCGCTCGCGATCACGAACTGTCTGAACTTCGGGAGTCCGGAACGGCCGACCGTCATGTGGCAATTCGCGGAGGCGGTGCGAGGGATCGGCGATGCCTGCCGCGCCTTGCAGACCCCCGTCACCGGTGGCAATGTCAGCCTCTACAATGAAACGTCTGGCAGCGCCATCTTTCCTACGCCGATCATCGGGATGGTCGGGCTGCTGGATGATGTCGCCCACGCCACCGGCCAGTGGTTCACGACGGAGGGGGATCTGGTGGCGGTCCTGGGCGAGACGCTGGAAGAGTTGGGGGCAAGTGAGTATCTCGCGGTCCGGCTCGGTCTGGTGCGGGGTGAGCCGCCGTCGATCGATCTCGCGAGGGAGAGGGCGGTGCAGGCCGCCTGTCTTGAGGCGATCCGCCGGGGAATCGTCCACGCCGCACATGACTGCTCCGACGGAGGGCTGGCCGTCGCGCTGGCAGAGTCCTGCATGGGTCGGGCAGGGTCGTCGATCGGCGTCGATCTCGAGCTCGGCGGGACGATCCGTCCGGATGCCCTGCTGTTCGGGGAATCTCAGTCCAGGATTCTCCTTTCGCTCAAGGAATCTGATTGGCCTATGCTCCAGAAGATCGCGGCGTCGCACGAGGTTCCTCTTCAGCGGCTCGGAAGAGTGGGCGGGACGCGGTTCCGCCTTCAGGGGCCGACGTTCGTGATCGATCTTCCCCTCGCGGATCTTGAGGAGGCATGGAGAAACGGGCTGGCCTCGGTGCTTGGCAGGTGATGGGGGGTGGGAGGCTCACCATGAAGGCGGTTCAGGTCGGCATATTGGGGTTCGGGACGGTGGGGTCGGGGGTCGTGAAGCTCATCCGGGAGAATGGCGCCCTCTTGGAGCGCCGCCTCGGCGCGAAAATTGTGATTCGGAGGATCGCCGATATCGACGTCACCCGGGCCCGAAACGTCGATGTGGACCCGGCCGTCCTGACGACTGATGCGATGGCGGTGATCGAGGACCCTGCGATCGATATCGTCGTGGAGCTTATCGGTGGCCGTGATGCGGCGCTTCGCTTCTGCCGGGAGGTCCTTGCCAGGAAGAAGCACCTGGTCACAGCCAACAAGGCCCTTCTTTCGACTCATGGCCTCGAGCTGTATCAGACGGCAGCCAGACAGCGCGTGTCGATCGGGTTTGAAGCCAGCGTCTGCGGCGGCATCCCATTGCTTCGAGCGGTGAAGGAAGGGTTGGTTGGCGATCGTGTCCGCTCCATCATCGGGATCCTCAACGGCACCTGCAATTACATCCTCACCAAGATGACCGAGAGCCAGCGGCCGTTTGCCGAGGTGCTGTCCGAGGCCCAGGCCAAAGGGTACGCCGAGGCCAATCCCTCGCTGGACATCGATGGGATTGACACCGCCCACAAACTTCAGATCCTGGCGACCCTTGCCTTCGGCGCCTACGTGCCCCTGGACCGGATCCACGTCGAGGGGATTCGGAGGATCGATGCCTCCGACATCGAATACGCGAGGGATCTGGGATATCGAATCAAGCTGCTGGCGATCGCTAAACAGTTGAACGGGGAGCTGGAGGCCAGGGTCCACCCGGCCCTCATTCCGGAGGACCACCTGCTGGCCTCGGTCGGCGGGGTCTATAATGCCGTATACATTGTTGGCGACGCCGTTGGCTCCCTCATGTTCTACGGGCGGGGGGCGGGCCAGATGCCGACCGCCTCGGCGGTCGTGAGCGACATCGTGGAGATCGCCAGGAGCCTGCTTCAGGATGCCCCCGTGAGAGCCGCTCCACTTCCGCAATTGTCCGAGCATGAGGCCGAGGTCAGGGACATCACCTTAGTCCGCTCCTGTTACTACCTGAGGATCATGGCGATCGACAAGCCGGGAGTGCTTTCGAAAGTCGCGGGGATCCTGGGGAACAATAATATCAGTATCGTCTCGGTCATCCAGAAAGGCCGGCAGGAACAGAGCGCGGTGCCGATCGTCATGATGACCCACGAGGCCATAGAAGGGGATATGCAGCGCTCGCTGAAGGCGATCGACCACCTCGATGTCGTAAGCCAGGAGACGATGTGTCTCAGGGTCGAAGGTGTGACCGGTTGAGGCTGAGATGAGCGCGACGAGCTGGGAAGGGGTCATCGAACGGTACAGGGAATTCCTGCCTGTCACCGATCGGACGCCGGTCGTGACCCTGAATGAAGGCAACACCCCGCTGATACCCGCCAAGCGGCTCCAAGCTGCACTCGGAATAGAGGCGGAGGTGTACCTGAAGTGCGAAGGGTTGAACCCCACCGGCTCCTTCAAGGACAGGGGGATGACGGTCGCGGTCAGCAAGGCTGTCGAAGAGGGGGCCAGGGCCGTGATCTGCGCCTCCACCGGGAATACCTCGGCCTCGGCCTCAGCGTACGCCGCCCGAGCGGGCCTCCGCGCCTTCGTCCTGATCCCGGAGGGAAAAATCGCCCTCGGGAAGCTCTCGCAGGCGATGATCCATGGCGCCCAGGTGCTCCAGGTCGAGGGGAACTTCGACCAGGCCCTTGGGATCGTGAGGCAACTCTCCGGGCAGCAGGCTATCGCGCTGGTCAATTCCCTCAACCCGTACCGGATCGAGGGGCAGAAGAGCGCGGCGTTCGAGATCTGCGACCGACTGGGCCGGAGCCCCGACTACCACTTCATCCCGGTCGGAAATGCCGGCAATATCACCGCCTACTGGAAGGGGTACCAGGAGTACTTTCGGGCCGCCAGGATCGATTCCCTGCCGAAGATGATGGGGTGGCAGGCGGAGGGCGCGGCGCCCATCGTACACGGCAAGGTCATTGAGCGCCCTGAAACCGTCGCCTCTGCCATCCAGATCGGGAACCCCGCGAGCTGGCAGGGCGCGGTGGAGGCGGCGCGCGAGTCCGGTGGACGGATCGATATGGTCTCCGACGGCGAGATCATCGATGCCTATCGTCTCCTGGCGCATTCCGAGGGTATCTTTTGCGAGTTGGCCTCGGCGGCCTCGGTGGCAGGGCTCATCAAGTTCGCGCGCGCGAACCGCTTGCCGAAGGGGACGGTGGTCGTCTGCGTGCTTACCGGGCACGGTCTGAAAGACCCCGATGCCGCCATTCGTCTGTCGCAGGGTCCCGTCACGGTAAAGGCCGACCCCGAGGCCGTCCTCAAGCTCCTTTCCATCTAGGCAAGCGGGAGGTTTTCGTTTGACAGGACACACCGCCGACGCTATATTGTTGCTCCGAGCGGGAATAGCTCAGTGGCAGAGCATCGCCTTGCCAAGGCGAGGGTCGCGGGTTCAAATCCCGTTTCCCGCTCC
>CAZCMC010000195.1:0-3821 GCA_964499665.1 uncultured bacterium
TACCCTCTCGGGTAACTGACCAACCCACCGGGCTGAGCCCCGGCCAGAGAGAGGAAGACCCCGATGGATAGGAAGAATAAAAGCCCTTTTTGCGCCGCCGCAGCCCGCCGGAGCGGCCCGCAGCAAGGCGGAGCGCGGCGGAGCGCGACTTTAGCTGGTGCTGGACAGGCATCTCAGGATGGGGTAGGGGAGCGCCTCAGGGGTGCCCTGCGGTGAAGGCAGCTGGGGGGAGGGAGAGAATAGCGGAAGCCCGACGGCCCTCGCCTGGGCCTCCACGCCAAGTCAGAGAAATCAGAAGGTCAGAAATCAGGGGTCACATCAGAGGGGTCAGGCATGCCGCGTTGACTCGCCCTCATTAAGACCGAGGGGGGCTCCATGAGGGGGAACGCCCCCGCGTCCAGCGCGGGGTGCGGGCGATGGCCCGGCTCGGGGCGCACTCGTGGCCCTCCACAACATCGGTGACGAGGAGGGTAGACCCTCCAGGTCACGGACCTTGCGGTCCGGAACCTGGAGGCTGCATGTCACGGTCAGGCCAGATGGGGCCTAACGAATGTGGTCAGCCACTACGGAACGTAGTCAGCGGGAACAGCCACGGGGCCCTGACAGAGCTTGCCGCCCGGATTCGGCGAACCGTCGACTTGAATGTTCGCACGCTCGTAAAACACTATGGCGCCGTTCGACGACGCGAGCCTGAGGTCTATCGTGTGCAGCGTGCCCACCCCGCCTGGGGTTGTCAGAACGCAACAGGAGAAGACGAGGTTGTTGTCGTGGCAATCACCGTCGCCGCCTCCGCCGTCGTTGCAATTAGTACCACCGGTACCAGCGGGCAGCTTCTGCAGCGTGATCCATCCTGAGGTGTTTGCAGCCCCGCCGCTGACGATCGGCGAGGCGCAGACCTGCGTGACACCGGCGGGATTCGTGACCGAGCCGCTCATCAGCAGCGCGGCACCGCCGTGCGTATCGCCCGTGCCGGTAAACGTGATGAACACCACTGGGAACGGGATCCTGACGGCCTTGGTGTAGACGTGCGACCCTCCGGTGCCGCCGGCAGCAGGGGCCGTGAGCGAAGTGATCTCGCCGGTCTGGAAGTCCGACACCAGCCTGCTGAGCCACGCGGCGCCGGCCCACGTAGCGACCGCAAATATCGCCACGGCGGGGATCGCCATCACCAGCATCGCTCTGGCGAGCCGAGTTTTAATTACGAGACTCATAATCTCACCTCCATTTTAGAGAAAACGGTTTAGGGCCTTGGTCTGCTGAGGCTTTTCATCGCGAAAGACCTTACCCATCCATGGCGCACCCCCTTTCTGAAGAAAACGCTTTATGGCTCTATCCTACCGCTGCTGCAGCTGCTGCCCCTGCCCCCAACTGGACGGCTCCCGGGGTCGTGTGGCCTGCTCTACCTGCCGCTCCTCACCTGTGCCAGCGCGGCCGGGATGTCTTGCCGCATTGCAGAAGCGCAGAGGCGGGTCAGAGGTTGGGGCTGAGCGAGGAATCGAAATGGCGCAGAGCGTAGGCGACATAAACGGCATTCTCGCGCGCGCCGACCTTCCCTCCCCCACGCTACAGCGCGGATGAAGAGCCTGTCAAGGCAAAACACTGGGCCTTGGGGGGGCATTCGGCTGCGAGGGGTGGGTCCGGCCCAGCCGGCGGCTGCTCTCCGCCAGAGGATGTGGCGTTCGCGGACAGAGCTCGACCGCGCGCTGGATCCGGACGGGTTAGGCGGGCAGGTCGGAGACGAGGTCAGCGGGGCCGGTTGGAGGGGGCCGGTATAGTTGGTTA
The DNA here is from genome assembly GCA_964499665.1 of uncultured bacterium. Lineage (GTDB taxonomy): Bacteria > Methylomirabilota > Methylomirabilia > Methylomirabilales > Methylomirabilaceae > Methylomirabilis. The sequence continues at coordinate 1,783 of CAZCMC010000195.1, forward strand.
CATCCGTTCCGGCGCGGAGACACCCAGCAAATTGAGCGCATTACCGATGACAACCCGGCAGGCGGCGACAAGCGCCAGGCGAGCGCCCGTAAGTGAAGTGTCAGTGGAGATGATGCGATGCCGGTTATAGTAGCCATGAAACCGCGCCGCCAGGTCGTGCAGATAGGCTGTCAGGCGGTGCGGCTCCAGCGCCTGTGCCGCGCCGATCACCAGTTCGGGATAGAGGGCCAGTTGCTTGATCAACCCCACCTCTTCGGGCAGGTCGAGCGGCTCGAGATCATCCTCCGGGGATGGGGCGGCGACATCGGCCTTTGCTGCCTCGCGGAGAACGCTGCAAAGGCGCGTGTGAGCGTACTGCACGTAGTACACGGGGTTTTCATCAGAGGCCGCCTTGGCCATCTCCAGGTCAAAGTCCAAGGGACTGTCGCACCGCCTAGTCAGGAAGATGAAGCGGGCGGCGTCACGTCCCACCTCCCCAACCAGCTCGTCCATCGTCACGAACTGCCCGGTCCGCTTCGACATCCGGATTTGCTCGTTCCCGCGCATCAAGCGGACGAGCTGCACGATCAGGATCCTGAGCGCATCCGGCGGGTGGCCCAGTGCCTGCATCGCCGCCTGCATCCGGGCGACGTAGCCGTGATGATCGGGCCCCCAGAGATCGATCAGAAGCTCGAAACCGCGGGCGAGCTTGTCCTGGTGATAGGCGATATCCGGAAGAAAGTAGGTGCTCTCGCCGTCGCTTTTCACCAGGACCCGGTCCTTGTCATCGCCGAACGCCGTAGAGCGAAACCACAGCGCCCCCTCTCGCTCGTACAGGTGTCCTCGTGCCCTCAAGGCTTCGATCGCCTGCTCCGGGTCGCCGCGCTCGCGGAGGGCGCGCTCACTGAACCAGTTGTCAAAGGTGACCCCGTACGCCTCGAGCGCCGCTTGCTGCCATGCGAGTATCCTCTCGACCGCAAAGCGGCCCAATCGATCCCGGCGTTCCGGTTCCGGCGCGGCGAGCGCCTCCTGCCCGTTGCGCTCCAGGAACTCGCGCGCCACGTCGATCACGTAGTCGCCCGGATAGGCCTCCTCGGGCATCGGGCAATCCTCGCCGAGCAGTTGACGGCACCGCACCTCCATGGCCAACGCCAGGTTCCGGAACTGGTTCCCCGCGTCGTTCACATAGTACTCGCGATAGGGAGAAAACCCCACCGCTTCCATCAGCCGGGCGATGGCGTCGCCGACCGCCGCGGCCCTTGCACTCACCACGACCAGCGGACCGGTGGGATTCGCGCTGACGAATTCGACTAGAACCTTCAGGCCGTTCCCGATATCGGCCCTTCCCCAGGCGGGGCCGGCAACGAGGATCTGGCGCACCACACCGCGCCAGAAGCCCTTCGCCAGAATGAAGTTCAGGTAGCCGGCCCCAGCCACCTCGACGCGGTCGACCACGTCACGGGGAATCTCCACGATGGCGGCGATCTGCTCGGCGATCTCGCGCGGCCTTCGTCTCAGCACCTTCGCCAATCCGAATGCGAGAGTCGTCGAGAGATCGCCGAAGGCCGGATCAACCGGATACTCCCACGCAATCCCTGCGGGCGCCTGGGAGGCGAGCCCCGATTGGAACCCGGCCTTCTTCACGGCCGCGAACAGCAGATCGGCCAGGTCAGCTTTCAGAAGGGCGATCATGAGGCGGTGGTGCAGGTTATCACGTCGGTCCTCCACAATGAGACAGCGCTCCACAACGGGATCCTCTTGTCTCGCTTCAGATTGATCCCAAAAGGATTTTTCTTGCTTTCCTCCATCAACCTCTTATAATGCCCCAACTGACGGCTTCGAATTCATCGTGGAGACACTGGTGCGCCAGAAGGACCGAGATCTCAGACGCAGGCGCAATCGGCGTGAGGATGCCATCAAGGCGCGACACAGGGCTCTATTGGCCTCCCGGCCCGCCCCCCGGTCACCAGCGGAAAAGCCGAAGCCGAAGAAGCGAACCGAGCCGGGTGCGCCGGAAAGACGGCCGAAACCCAAAGCAGAGACCTCGACGAAACCACCCG